>DBDH01000091.1:1607-9218 GCA_002293455.1 Treponema sp. UBA937 | reverse complement strand
TCCGATACATGCTATCGATTTATTCATGAAGTATGTTCCTTTCTTTTATAATTTACATTAATTCAGCAGAGGCTTTTAAGCGTTTGAGTAATTCTCCTTTTTTCATGCCGGAGACAAGACCAATGTTCCTATTTTTCGTTCAGGAATCACTTTTGGGTTTTTCTCTTGTTCCAATTCATACAAATCCGCAAGCATTTCTTCAAGTTCGGAAAGGGTCTTTCCCTGTGTCCAGTGGTCAGGATAATCATTAAGATACCCCAAAAACCGACCGTCTTTTTCCTGCCAATAGGTGTATTGCAATTCCATTTCAGCCTCCATAATTACCGCATTAATAATACTATAGATGCGCTAAAAACAAAAGGTAAAAACTCACTGAGGCAGAAACGCCGTCCCTTTTTGAGCATCTTTTGACAACTCATCAACCGCCCTTGGGTTGGCGCCGTTTGTGATGATCAACGGGATGCCGTAGGATACAACACGCTGAGCGGCTTCAAGTTTCGTCGCGATTCCGCCGGTACCAAAAGCGTTGGCCTTTCCCAAATTTACAGAAGCCTTTACTTCATCCAAATTCCGGACTTCGGCAATGTGGGCAGCGTCGGGAAACTCTTTGGGGTTTTTATCGTAAAGCCCGTCAATGTCGCTGAAAAGGATGACAAGGTCCGCGCTCCAAAGAATCGCGGAAAGGGCCGCGAGATTATCGTTATCACCGATTTTAATTTCATCAACGCAGACCGAATCGTTTTCATTGATGATGGGAACGATGCCTTCATCAACAAGCGTAAAGAGCGTGTTGCGGATATGGAGCGTGCGGATGGAATCGGAGAAATCGTCTTTCGTAAGCAGCAGCTGCGCGATGTGTATGTCGAGCGGCTGAAACGATTTCCGCCATGCTTCCATCAATTCTACCTGGCCGACGGCGGAAAGGGCCTGCTTGTAATGGATATCCTGCTTGCGCGCCCATTTGTCCATAGTTCCGACTCCCGCAATCATGGCCCCTGAAGAAACAATCACAACCTGTTTGCCTTTATTAAGGAGGGCTTGAGTTTGTTTTGCAAATTCTCCCAGATAGTCCCGGTTTATGCGGCCGTTCTTATCCGCCAGTGTATTGGAACCGAATTTGATTACTATTTTGCGCGCGTCATTAATAAGTTCTGAAATCATTGTGTTACCTGATCTGTCCCTGTCCGCGAATGCGGTATTTTATAGTAGTAAGCGCCTCAAGTCCCATAGGACCCCTAGCGTGAAACTTCTGAGTACTGATTCCCAGTTCGGCGCCGAAACCGAATTCACCGCCGTCGGTAAATCTGATAGACGCGTTGGTGTACACGCAGGCCGCGTCAACTTTTTTTTCAAAAGCCTCAATCGATGTAAGGTCGCGGCTCAAGATCGCTTCGGAATGTTTTGTTCCGTATCGGTTAATATGATCGATAGCTTCATCCGCGCCGGATACGGTTTTTACCGCCAGAATATAATCGAGGAATTCCGTTTCCCAGTCGGACTCATCAGTGTCATTCAGGACAAGAGTTTCCGGCAACATGCCAGCCGCTTTTTTGCTTAACGCGTCACAGCGGAGTTCCGCTTTTCCGGCCAAGAGTTTTGCGACCTTCGGCATAAGTTCCTCCGCCGCGTCTTTGTGAACCAAAAGCGTTTCCACTGAATTACAGGCGCCCGGTTTTTGCAGTTTGGCGGCGCATATCATTTCGGCGGCGTTGTCCATATCGGCGCTGGGTTCCACGTATATATGACAGTTGCCTTCACCGGTTTCTATCACCGGAATGCGGGCGTTCTGAACAACACGCTGTATCAATTCTTTCCCGCCCCTGGGGAGAACCACATCGATCTTTCCCCTCGCGTTAAGGATGATGTCCACATCGTCCCGGCTGCCGGAATCCGCAAGCTCAACCGCGCCGGGAAAGCCGCCGCCTGCTTCGAGTCCTTTCTTTATCGCCGAGACTAAAGCCGCGTTGGATTGCAGCGCCGCGGACGAACCCCTAAGAAGAATCGCGCAGCCGGCCTTGTACGCAAGACAGAACGCGTCAACCGTAACATTCGGCCTCGATTCATAAATGATAGCCGCCACGCCCATAGGGACGGTAACCTGTTCTATAAACATGCCGTTAGGATGCGACCACCCGGCCTTCACTTTATTGATAGGATCTTCCTGACGGATGACCGTATCAATCCCGCTGATAATATCATCAATCCGTTTATCGTTCAGCGCGAGCCGATCAAGCAGAGCGTCCTTCATGCCCGCCTCCCGTGCTCTATCCATATCAAGGGCGTTCGCCGCAAGAATAAGCTGCCGGTCTTCATGTATCGCGGCAATAACGGCCTTTAATGCCGCATCCTTCGCGTTACGGTTTGCCATTGCAAGAGATGCCTGTGCTGTTCTAAGGCTGTCAAAGACAGTGTCAAGAGATTTCATAGCTTAATAATAGAAGGAATTAAGATAAAAGAGCAAGGGAGGCAAAAGAGAAATTCTACAGCAGTATAAAACAGACGTTCTCTGTTAATTTTTCATTGGTCTCTCAAATTCTTTTTTACCGTTAAAATATTTTTGTTTCCGTCGCGCCGGTATGTTATCGAATCCATGATATTTTTTACCATAAAGACCCCGAGCCCTCCAATCTCCCTTTCTTCCGCGGACAGCGTTATTTCTGGGATTTCCGCGTCAAGCGGATTATAGGCAATCCCGCCGTCTTCAAACTCGATACAGATATCATCTTCTACAGTGATGCGCACGGTCACGCTTCCTGATTCCGGCTGATAAGCATAACGGGCGATGTTGGAAAAAATCTCATCAACAACAATAAGAATTTTATTTTTAATCTTTGAAGGCTTTTCCCCAAGCTGCTGATGTACAAAATCCAGTACCGCGTCCATGTTTTCCAATTTTGCTTCGATAATCAATTCATGCATTTGGTTTCCTCACAATATTGCCGTGATGGTGTTTAAGCCGTCTCTGTATTCATGACGTATCTCTTTGGAACTGTTCCTCACCATCATTGCCGATAAATCATCATCAGCATTATCTAGAACATTTTTTTCTTCGCCTTTGTAAGAAACAGTGATTTCGTAAGTTTTCAGTTTTTCGGAAAAATTCAGATTCAATGAACATGCCGCGAACTGCGGAGTAACAATGTTGAGTACGAGTTCCTCCGTCAGCAGCATAAGTTTATTGGCTGTCTTTTTTTCGATAGCGCTGCGGAAACAAAAATTCTCAACGCCGCTGATCATTTCAACAAAGTCGAAGCCGATACTTGTTACTTCAAATTGATATGAACGAATGTTGTAGATAAAGGTTTGCGTTTTCGGTTTTTGCGGATTGCGGAAAATCTCGGCGGGACTGCCTTCTTCGTATATGCCGCCTTCATCGATATACATTACGCGGCTTGATACATCGCGGGCAAAGTCCATCTCATGCGTTACGACCAGCATCGTCATTCCCGACTTGGCAAGATTGCGCATAACAGCCATTACTTCGCTGACCATTGTTGGATCGAGGGCGCTTGTCGGCTCGTCAAACAGAATCACTTCCGGCGACATGGCAAGACAACGCGCAATCGCGACGCGCTGTTTTTGTCCTCCCGATAGTTGCCTCGGCATGAAGCGGGCGCGCTCAAGAAGCCCTACAGTGTTGAGCAGTTCAAGCGCTTTTTCTTCCGCTTCTTTTTTTTGCATTCCAAGCAGCTTCACGGGACCGGCTGTAATATTGTCAATAACATTTACATGACTGAACAATCCAAAATTTTGAAACACCATTCCCATTTTTCGGCGGATGGTGTCCATATTTTTCTTTGTGATTTTTTCACCATTAAAAAAAACTTCGCCGCTTGTGGGCGGGTCAAGGAAATTAAGCGCGCGAAGGAAAGTGCTTTTGCCCGTACCGGAAGGACCAATAATTGAGATGACTTCTCCCTTTTCAATATCCGCGCTGATATTTTTGATGATCACATCATCATTGAAATGTTTCTCAAGATTCTTCACTGATATGATACTCATTGAACGTTACCTCCGTTGATTTTTTTAACGATGAATTTGAATAGCTGCACGCAGATTGTTGTTACCATTAAATAGATGAGCGCTACAAACAAAAGCGGGAAGTACGCGTCGTAGGTGCGGCTTCGGATAATGTCGCCTGCTCGTGTCAAATCCTGAATGGCGATGTATCCAACAATGGCGGTTGCCTTTACCAGTTCGACAAATCCGTTCGTGTATCCCGGCAGAGCGCGGCGTACAGCCTGCGGAAGTGTTACTGTTCGGAACGCCTTGAATGCGGAAAAGCCGATACTTCGCGCGGCTTCAATTTCTACAGGGTCAATGGTTTCGATTGCGCCCTTTAAATTTCCGGCAACATTCGCGCCGGTAATTATTGAGAACGCTGCGACTGCAATAAGTACGTTTGATATATCTGTGCTGCCGAAAATAATGTAGTAGGTGATCATTAACAGCACAACAATAGGCGTTCCGTGAATCAAACCGCAGTAGATACTTCCTATCCGGTTGACGAATTTATTTTTGCGCGTCAACAGCCAGCAAATAAAACAGCCGAACACCGTGCCGAAAATTTGCGACAGGATTGCAATGGTTATTGTTACGCCAAGTCCGCCTGCAATCATTTTCCATCGATTGTCTGTAATGAGGTTACGTTCAATTCCGGTCTCCAGCCATGCGATAAAGCCGCCGCGTTTTGCAATGGCGTGTTCGCTGTCTGTTACAGTACCGTTTGGCTTTAACGCGATGATACCGATGAGATCATAGTAGAAAGGTTCGGTAAACAGCACGCTCTTTTTCCGTTCCTCGGTAATGGTGATCGCATCAATGCCGATGTCGGCTTTGCCGGAAGAGATGTAAGAAATCAATGTGGAAAATTCCATTACGGTAAACTCCACGCGTAATCCTTCGCGCGCGGCAAAGAGGCGGATAAGTTCCGCACAGAAACCTTTTATCTCACCGTCCGTGCCGATATAACAGAACGGAATGGAACCGCCGCCGATGGCTGCCTTTAAAACGCCGTTCTCACCTGTCAAAGGTATATCAGGCATGGGCGGATCGGAGCCGGGATTTTCTTCTATCCAATACCGCTGCATGTTAGCAAGCGTTCCATCGGCATCAAGTTTTTCGAGAAAGACGTTGAAACGGTTTATCATATCTTGATCTATTGCAATCGCGCCCAATGGTCCGGCAAATAATTCCTCCGGTACAGGCACTGCCGTAAGATCATCATTACCCTGTTGATGTACGATAACTTCCGCAACGGAAAGGTCTGTCATAAAACCCGCAATCCGTTTTTGGCGGACATCTTCAATTCCGGCGGATGTTTCAGAATAAAACGCAACGGTTCCGTCAAAATCATTTTCGATCATGGTATCTAAAACATAGCCCGTGGGAATGCCGAGTGTCTTTCCGAAGAAATCCGAAAATGAAATTCCGTCGTCTGATCTTTCGTTTGTTTCTTCATACTGCTTTAAAACAAGTATGCCGTGCTGCTCATCATGAAAGGAGTCGGTAAACAAGACGTTCTTTTTTCGCTCCTCTGTGATATTCATGCTGGCTAAACTTATTTCAGCCCGTCCACTGTTGATATAGGGGATCAAGGCGCTGAATTCCATTTCGGCAAACTCTACTATTTTGCCCTCGTAAGCACCGAAGCGAAGGGCAATCTCTATGCTGTAACCCTTTAATTCACCGTTGCTGCCCACATAGGCGAAGGGCAGAGAGAGTGCGCTTGTGGCGACGCGCAAAACGCCGTTTTCTCCGGAGTTTTCTATCTCCGGCATGGGCATATCCAAATCTATATCATCGCTGAACCAGCGATCATGCATTTCATCAAAGGTTCCGTCTGCTCTAATGGCGGCGAGGAATACATTGAATCGATCAATAACTGCTTGTTCACTGGATATACCGGCGACTTGCCCGCTGAAAAACTCAGGCGGTACGGGTATTACTTCAAAGCCGTCCAACTGTGATGCCATAACGCGGGCATTCGAGAGAATGGTCATAAAACCTTCCACTCGGCCTTGCCGCACATTTTCCGCTGCCTCTGCGCTGCTGTTGTAGTAAACCGGGTTGGCGCCGATTTTTTCAATCGTCATATCATGAGTTGCGCCAACGATTGCCCCCAGGTCTTTGCCGGTGTAATAGGCGTATGTATGTGAAACCGAGAGATTATCCGTAGGTTTGTTGGTCTCACTCAGGGTTAGAATACCATGTCCTTCATCAAAAAAGGTATCGGTAAATAAAACGCTTTGTTTCCGTTCCTCTGTGACTGCCATGTTCGCAAGACCGAGTTCCGCCTTTCCGCTGATGATGTAAGGAATGAGTCCGCCGAATTCCATATCCGCGAATTCTACAGCCTTGCCTTCATATGCGCCGAAACGCAGCGCAAGCTCTGTGCTGAATCCTGAATAATCTCCGTTCGCGCCGGCATACACATAAGGAATTGAATCGGAACAGATTGCGATTTTTACCATTCCGTTTTCACCGGAGTTTTCAATCCGCGGAATGGGTGCGTTCAAATTAAGCGCGTCACTGAACCAGCGGCTTTGCATTTCGGCAAGCGTTCCGTCTGCTTCTATGTCCGCAAGAAAAATATTGAAGCGGTCGATTACAGTTTGATCGTTGGAGATACCGGCAACCTGCGCGGAAAAAATTTCTTTGGGAATGGGGATAACTTCAAAGCCTTCCATCTGCGAAGCCATGACTTGGACTGCCGTCAGCGCGTGCATGTATCCCGCAATTCGTCCGCGGCGCACATCTTCCGCGGCGGACGCGCTGTCGTTATATTCAATGGGATTGCCGCTGATAAGTTTTGTTGTGTTGTAAGTGAGAGCGCCGGTAATAACCGCTATGTCTTTTCCCGCAAAAGATGTGTGGTCTTTTACGGCAGAAGTTGTATTCGCTGCCGTTTTGTTTTTCGGCACGACCAGTACGGCGTGCGCTTTGGTATACGGATTTCCGAATATCATGCTTTCGGAACGTTCATCGGTGACGGTGAAAGAACAGGCGCTCATGTCCGCTTTGCCTGAAAGCACAAAAGGAATGATCGCGTCATAAGCCATCATGTTGTATTCAATGTTCATGCCCAAGTGTTCGGCAAAGCGGCAGATGATTTCTTCATCAAAGCCGACAGGGTTATTATTCGAGTCTGCATAAGAAAAGGGAGGGAAACTTCCTGTGTTGCAGACACGAAGCGTACCGTTCTCGCCTGTAAGCTCAAAACGCGGAATATCTTTTTCATCGGGAAGAGAAACGCCGATCCAGCGTTTGTATATTTCGTCGAAAGTTCCATCGCTTTCAATTATTGTAAACCATTCGTTGAACTCGTCACGAAGTTCCTCTGTGTAAAATACATTCGATGCTCGATTAACAAAAATTTCCTTTGGAACAGGAAGATAATCTAAATCGGAATATTGCCCTGAGTCCTGAATCTGTTTTACATAAGCATCGTCGAGAATTGCGGCGTCAACTTTTCCCATACGGACAGCTTCAAGCATATCAGGAGCAAAAGTGAATTCCTGTACATCTGCCGCGTGAAAAATATCTTTCGCGACAGAGCCGTATACATCTCCGATTTGTGCGGTGAATGTTTTTCCGCTGTCAATGTAGTCG
>DBDH01000091.1:0-1505 GCA_002293455.1 Treponema sp. UBA937 | reverse complement strand
GTGATGTCATCAGCCTGCTCCGCGCCTTCGGCAAAAGTATCAATTTCATGTTTGATCAATATCGTAAAATGTTTAAGCGGCAGATCAAGACAAGTGTTTGCAGTATCAAGCAAATGTTGATCACCAAAAAGTTTGTTCTCGTTGTTCATGGCTTCGGTTATACCATCTGTATAGAAAAATAATTCATCACCTGGTGATAACATTATTTCCTGCTGCCGATAAAAAGTATCTTCATCACCGGCTAATACAAAACCCGCTTTTGCTTTAAGCCAATGAAAAGGTTCACCTGCTTTTCTCAACAAGGGCGGATTATGTCCCGCGTTAACAAACGTAAATCTTCCGCTGGGAATATCGAGATAGCCCAGAAACGCGGTAACAAACATTCCGGCATCATTGTTTTCGCAAAGCATTTTGTTCACAATACCGAATACCGCATCAACATTCTTTCCTGAAAGCGCGGTATTTTGAATAAGTGTTTTTGTAATAACCATAAACAACGCGGCGGGAACGCCCTTTCCGGAAACATCAGCTATTACAACAGCAAGCGTATGTTCATCAATCAGAAAGAAATCGTAGAAATCTCCGCCTACTTCTTTTGCGGGCAGCATGTTGGCATAAATATCAAACTCAGTACGCTCAGGGAAAGCGGGGAAAATACAGGGAAGCATACTCGCCTGTATCCGCGTGGCGACATTCAGTTCGGCGCCGATACGTTCTTTCTCGGCGTGTTCCATCGCGCTTTGCTCAATAGATGCTTTAAGATCGACGGTCATCTTGTTGAATGCCGCAGCCAATATTCCAAACTCATCATTTGAAGTCAGCTCAATCGTATTATCCAAATTGCCGCCGCCTAATTCCGCGACGCCGGATGTTAGTGTACGCAAAGGACGATTAATCAAGCGCGATAATACCATTGCAGTTAAAATTAAGAGAATCAAAAATGATGACGCAATAATGACACTGAACTGGTTGTTGCGAATTTCGATTTCCGCAAATATTTCATCGGAAGGTATCTGAACAGAAAACAACCACCCATTGCTAAGCAATTTTGAAAAAGAAACATATTCTTCATCATCATTGAAATATCCGACAGCTGCTGTGTCATTGTCGGCAAAGCGCAATGTATCAAACCATGAAATTGTTTGCAGAGACGCGCCTGTTTGAATGCTTTCATTTTCATGAGTGTTTGAAATAATATAATCATCTTTGAGAGATGCCAGCAAAACAAAACTGTTTGCTGTCGGCTTGATTGCTGAAAGCCGGTCAACCATGCTCTGTATTTTCCAATCGACCGTGGACATTCCAACAAACTGTTTTTCATCATCGTAAATCCCCGCGCCGACTGTTGTCATGAGTGCGTTAGTACCAGTGTCATCATAATAGGGCGGCGTCCACACGGTATCATATTCTTCAATGAGCCCCGCTGAAATTGTTGTGTACCACATCTGTGTGTGGTAATCATATTCTTCGGTTTCAAAATCAGGGTCATGCCGTACCGCGTTCAA
>DBDH01000020.1:19871-20012 GCA_002293455.1 Treponema sp. UBA937 | reverse complement strand
AACTTACCGACCGGTATATAGTTCTGAACCTTTTATGAGCCCGGGGAGAAACCGCAATTCTTTTGTTTTACAAACATATCCTAAACTAGAAATTGCTGAGCATAATTTCATCAATTTAACATATGAGCTTGTTGCAAAACT
>DBDH01000020.1:0-19819 GCA_002293455.1 Treponema sp. UBA937 | reverse complement strand
TGGAGTTTTGCAACAGCCTCATATAGAACAAAATATTCTGATTGGATTCAGAGAATATTCCACAATCGGGTTGTTTGATTGCAACCACTGACTTGTGGTTTTTTTTACAGTGTTGTATCGTGAATCATGCATTACTTAGATTTACCGGTGTACAAGCACAAAGATTTGATTTTGGAAGCCCTAAAAACAAATCAGGTTATTATTGTGGAAAGTCCCACCGGTTCAGGAAAAACAACCCAAATGCCCGTCATTCTGCACGAAGCGGGCTTCGCTCAGAACGGCATAATCGGGATAACCCAGCCCCGGCGCATTGCCGCGGTTTCGGTGAGTGAATTTATTGCCCGTCAGATGAAAACGTACATTCCCGGGCTCATTGGCTACAAAATGCGTTTTGAAGACAAAACCGATCAATCGACCCGTATCAAAATCATGACAGACGGGATTCTGCTTCAGGAAATGAAACTCGATCCGCTTTTAACAAAATACAGCCTTATCGTAGTTGATGAAGCCCATGAACGCAGTTTGACCATCGATTTTACGCTGGGGCTTTTAAAACGTATTCTGAAAGAACGCCCGGAGTTTAAGGTGATCATTTCATCCGCAACGATTAACACGCAGGTGTTTTCCGAATACTTCGGTAAATGTCCCGTAGTAAAAATCGACGCGGAGACCTATCCTGTAACATTGATTTACGATCCTCCGGCAGTTTCCGCGCATCAAAATACATCGTCTTCGGGACAGCTTGCCGAAGACGCAAGGTATGAAAAAATCCATCATATCATTCAACGGACAATCAATGAAAATCGGAAAGGAGATATTCTCATTTTTCTTTCCGGAGAAAAAATGATCAAGGATTGCATGAAACGATTGATGATAAGTCCCCTTGGAAAGTATCTTCACATTGTGCCGCTTTACGGACGGCTGGGCAAAGAAGAACAGGACCGCGTGTTTGAAGGCACTCCGCGGGGAAAAATCAAAGTCGTCATTTCTACGAATATTGCGGAAACTTCGGTTACGATAGACGGCATTACCACTGTAATTGATTCCGGTCTTGCAAAGCTCAATTATTATAACCCAAAAACATTTACCTCAAGTTTGATTGAAGGACCTGTTTCCAAAGCATCGGCAAACCAGCGGAAAGGCCGCGCGGGAAGAACCCAGGCCGGAACATGTTACCGCTTATATTCCAGAAAGGATTTTGAAACCCGGATGCTCTTTACTACGGAAGAAATTTACCGGACCGATTTATCTGAAGCGGTTCTCAGGATGGCCGATCTAGGAATCACCAATTTTGAAAATTTTAATTTTATCTCGCGCCCAGAACAGGACGGACTGCTTGCCGCCGTCGAAACACTCAATCTTTTAGGAGCCCTGAACGACGACCGGAGCCTTTCAAAAATCGGAAAGATGATGACGGAGTTTCCGCTTCCTCCCCGCCAATCCAGAATTATTGTTGAATCGATTCTGCAATATCCTTATGTAACAGAGGAAACAATTATCGCGGCTGCATTTTTATCAACATCAAGTCCTCATCTTCTTCCGCCGGGAGAAGAAATGGAAGCCCGCCGCGCCCATCACCGTTTCAGGGACAATGAAGGCGATTTTGTATCGTATCTTAAATTGTTCAGAGCCTTTAAAGAAAGCCGCAGCATCACACAATTCTGCGAGCACAATTATCTCGATGAAAAAACAATGGCTGAAATCGCGAATGTCGTCGAGCAGCTCGAACAGATTGTTTCCGATTTGGGAATTCCTATTTTACATGGAGGCAGCATCAAGGATTATCTTTTCTGCATTGCCAAAGGGATGATCCAATTTGTCTGCGTGAAAGAATATCAAAATATGTACCGGACCCGCACCGCCGACAGGATTTTTATTCATCCCGGTTCCGTTATGTTTAAAATGGATCCGCAATTTATTGTTGCCGGAGAAATTGTTAAAACAACAAGAATGTACGCTATGTCGGTTTCGCCTTTGACAAAGGAAACTATTGAAACAATCATGCCCGACATGCTCAATGATTTTCGGAGAACAGCGCATCCTATTGAAAACAAAAAGAAAAAAACGAGAGATTTTACGAATTCCATCAAAATTGCCGGTGAAGTCTTTGAAGTTGTCGAGTTTAAAGGCAAAAAGATGGCAATGCTTCCCTGGGAAAAGCTGCAAAAAATAAAAGATTCTGTTTCGCGGGAAAAAGCCAAGAAGTTCAAATCGATGAAAGGCTGCATCGTAATAGACGACAATCACCATCTGCTCAAAGGAGAAAAACTTGCGCTGATCTTTGCTTTTGTCGAATATCTGGATATTGATCATGCCTTGACAAGACCGTGCCCGAAGGTAACCGAGTTTAACGCAAAGACCGATCTTTCAATACTCTTCAAATTATTGCCGACATTATTATTTCCGGCAGTCTGCCAGGCACATAAAAAAAAGCTGGAGTTTGTCTGTTTACGTATGGATAACGCATACAACTACCGTGTTATATGCGTCAATAATTTCCACAAGGCCCTGACCGAAAGTCTTTCCAGCCTCGACAGCCTGATGGATGAACTCGATGAAGATGTTGATCCCGGCATTAAAAATCTGATTAATCAAACCTTCCGAAGACTGGCAGACTATTTGGAGATTTAAGCTGATGCTGAAAACGTTATCTTTCTACCGAAACAAAAGGAGGATAGAAATCCGAAGACGCGATCCGTTTCATGGAACGAGTATCAACATGAAAGTTTGTTCCGTTGTATTCATAATGCAGCTTTCCATCCTGTATAAAAAAACGATGAACTGATGTAAAAGCTGCAGGTTTAAAGCCGCCGTCCTGTTTCGGCTGATCCCGGTAAAGAACTTGTTCTTCCTTAAGCGTAAGTTTCTCATTATCAAGCTGAATATCATAAATGCCGCTTACAATTGCTTCCGCCATAACATTCTTTCCGGAAGCCGAGATAAAACGGAAAAGCCCCGTAACTTCCCCGGTACTTCTGCGCAAAGCTGCCTCATAGCGAAACAAGGATACGGCACTGTAATCAGTCCGAAGCTCCCCGCGTTGTTTTTCTCCATTCATAACATAGATTTTTTCATTCGCGACAATGAACATATCCAACTGAAAA
The DNA here is from genome assembly GCA_002293455.1 of Treponema sp. UBA937. Lineage (GTDB taxonomy): Bacteria > Spirochaetota > Spirochaetia > Treponematales > Breznakiellaceae > UBA937. The sequence continues at coordinate 16,715 of DBDH01000020.1, read as the reverse complement.
CCGCTCTTGGAATATTTCAAATTCGAAAAAGATATTTGATCCGAATACACTCCCTGTAAAGCTCCGTCTTCAAGATCATATAACAGTTCCTCTGTGTACAAAGTTCTGCCGTTTACATTTGTTTCAATAAAATCGATAATTTGCCGCATGTTTTTCTCCTTCTGCCTATTGTGCCTATTACAGTGATACATATAATAGCATTTATAACATGACATCTATTTGTCATGTTATAAAAACATCAAAAGAAAAAAAACATTTTTCTGTTCAGTCAAACATTTTACTCAAACCATCAAAATTTATTTGAGCGCTTCTTCAATAATTCCGTAAACTCTGTCGGAAAGAATTTGTTTTCTTTCTTCGGGCGGAATCTCCGCTGTTGGGATAGGTTCCCCGAATATCATACTGATGGGAACCTTACGGACAAGGCCGGTTTTTTCAAATACATCGTAACTTCCGCTGATTGCCACGGGGATAATCACCGCTTCGGCCTGAGTCGCCAATTTAAAAGAGCCTGAACGGAAAGGCAGGAGTCCCCTCCCCTTGCTCCGGGTTCCTTCGGGGAAAATAATCATTCCGCCGCCGTTTTTGATGCGCCTGATTCCTTCGTCCATTGTACGGCGGGCTTTTTTCAGGTTTTTTCTGTCAATGAAAAGGCCGCCCAAGAGCCATATCCAGATATTGATAAAGGGGACAAGGAGCAGTTCCTTCTTGGCAACGAATCCGAAGGGGCGGCCTATCTCGGCCAGAGCCAGCAGAATATCAAAAAGGCCCACATGATTGCTGACAAAACAAACGCCTTCCTTTTGGGGAATGTTTTCATGACCTTTTACCGTAAACGGACACCCGGTAAGGAAGATCGTGAGTTTTGCCCATCCTTGAGCCATCCTGTAAGTAAACAAGGCCATAGGTTTTTTCAATCCCAGAAAGCTCAAAATAAAAGCGATAAGCGCAAAAGGTGTTAAGCCAAAAATGGCGGCAATCAGAACAAGAACAGCAACAATGGTTCTTAATACTGCCATACAATCATCTCCTCATACTAAAAGTCCAAGGCCTGCCAAGTCCCGGCGGCCTTGATCAGCATCTGTCCAAAGGAACGCGCGAATACCGGAGGCTAAAGCGCCGTCGATATTTTTCTGTATATCGTCAAAAAAAACAAGTTCATCCGCTTCAAGGGCGCATTCTTCTATCAGTATATCATAGATTTCTTTTTCCGGTTTAATCCATCCTGTATTGCAGGAAAAAACAAATACGTCGGGAAGTGTAAACACATCTAAATCGTTGAATTTCATGCTGAGGAAATCATGCGGCATATTGGACAATATTGCTATTTTTATACCGGCCGCCTTTAAATCTTCCATGAGTTTCACGGTATCAGGATTGACGCGGCTCCAGCTGTTTACATCGAGTTCCAGCATTTTTTGCAATAAAGCGTCTTTCAGTTCCACACCCGCGGTTCTGAGTAAATTCCGGTAATACTCCTTGCCGGAAACAGTTCCCCGGTCAAACTCCGAACGGTTGTTCCATACAAGTGATTCCAACGCCGCGGCATCGATTCCCGCAATAGCCGCGAGTTTTTCCATCGTATCTTTCGGCTGATCATAACTTATGACCCTTCCGTAATCAAACGCGACACCTTTAATACCCATCTTTTCTGCTCCTGTGATGTTTTCCATAGTATCATAAAGTTTAAAAAAAAACACGCTTTGAGGAGGAAATGTCAGCAATTTTAGGCAGTCATGATCAACCGGACAGCAGTACCTCTGTGTAAAACATTTCTGTGGAGTATAGTTCAGTGCTGCCTTAAACAATTTCCAAAAATTTGTTGACGGTAATGGCGAGTATCCGAAACATTTCAGATATTTCCGATGCGGATTCTTTTTTCTCATACGCAGCATGTAAGGCGATGCCGTCTATAAAACTATTTACAAACTGAACGATAGAACGAATGGGCATCCTGGGACGGATAAGCCCCTTTCTGATATTTGTTGTAACATATTTTATAATGCCGCTTCTTGCGTATTCAAGGCTTTGTTTAAAACGTAATTGAGGAAAAAGAACATCCCGTTTAAGAGGATCATAAGAATATAATATCATGAACTCAAAAAACAGTTTTCCGGCAGCAGACCGCATCAATTCTTCTGTGTACTTTCCCAAAAGCATAAAACACTTTACAAGAATTATTTTTATTCCCTGATTTGATCTTAATAACCAATCAATCCTTTGTTCAAGATGATTATTCGCGGTATGCTTGTTGATAAAATCCACATAGATTTCATCCAAACTTGCATAATGCCGGTAAATTGTTCCCTGGCTGAAACCAGTTTTCTTGATAATATCCCGCATTGTTATTTGGTAAAGCGGCTTTTCTTTCAATACCGCGCTTGTACATTCAAAAATATACTTTTTCTTATCCGCTATATATGCATCTGAAACTTTAGGCATACGCATTCCTTTAGGCAATAAAAATGACATAGTGTCATTTTTATGATAATAAATTTTGAAAAAGATGTCAAATAAATGACACTGTGTCATTTTTATTTATTATTTCCCAGCAAAAAATCTACCGCATTGATCTTTTTTACGCCGTTAATAGAATTGACAAAATCCTTGTCCATAGTGATGATAACTTTCTCATAGTGGTCGTGAATCGCGTCAAAGGGACGGTATTCGCGCTCTAAAGTTTCGGAACTGTTATTGACCGTCCACGCAGCCTGATAATATTTTACCTCGTTCTGGTTACGCGCAACAAAATCCACTTCCATACTGCCGACCTTTCCTATATCAACCTGATAACCGCGCCGCAAAAGCTCAAAATAGACAATGTTTTCCAGGGCACGAGTCGGTTCAGTCTGTCGATACCCAAGGATGTGATTCCGCAGGCCCAGATCTGTAACATAATATTTTGAAAGGGTTTTAAGATACTCCTTACCCTTTATGTCATAGCGGACGGCTTTGCTTAGAATATGCGCACGGCAAAGCATTTCAAGGTAATTTTCTATCGTTTCGTTGCTCACGCCGCGCTTGTCATTTTTGATGGCTTTGGCTATCGAGGTAGGAGAAACGAGGCTCCCCATACTTGAGAAAACAAAGCGTATCAATTTGTCGATAAGCGCGGTATCTTTGATTTTGTTCCGTTGGATAATATCCTTGAAGACAACCGTGTTGTAGATTCCGTCAAGATACGCGCTAATTTTCTGTTCGTCTTTTTCATTCGCGATAAAAGGAAAGCCGCCGTATTTTATGTACTCATAAAAGCAATGTTCCGGCTCTTTACCAACAGTTTGCGCGCTCATGTATTCTTTAAATGACAGCGGATACATTTTTATTTCAATGTATCTTCCGGAGAGTACGGTAGACAGATCGCTTGAAAGCATGTTCGCGTTTGAGCCGGTTAGATAAATATCCGCATCGAAATCCACCATGAAACTATTGACGGCTTTTTCAAAATCCTTTACGGCTTGTATCTCATCCAGAAAAATATAGGTCTTGCCGTTTTTATATATCCTGCTCTCAACATAACGGTACAGAACCTGATAATCGGTAATATCCTCAAATCTTGCCGACTCAAAATTCATGAAAATGATCTGCTCGTTCTTAATGCCCTTTGCCCTCAAATGGTCCGCAAATAATTTCAGCAGCGTTGACTTCCCCGAACGCCGGATTCCGCTTACAACCTTGATTATATCCTGATCTTGAAAGCCGATAAGCTGCTTTAAATATTCCATGCGCGGAATAGGATTTTGATCATTATTCAAAATATCACCTCATACACATTGTATATCAAGCGGAAAATTCTGTCAATAAATTTTACAGTTATAACCGTAAAACTATTGTTATTTTGAAAGTTTTACGGTTTACACTATAGAAGTATTTGATTTTTATGACTTTTGCGGAAATAGACGTAAAAAAATATAATTTTCTACGGTTATAACAGTAAAATTATATAAAAATGAAAATTATACGTTTATGACCGTAAAAAAAGAAGCATTGAGACCGTATTGCAAACATCAATGTTGATATTTACTCCTCACTGCACAAGCGCCGCCAATTTTTCCCTGATAAACTCGCTTTTTTCTTTTAGGCCGATGTTTCCGGTTTGAAGGATGAGGATGTTGGGCATTTTGGGGTCGAGTTTGACTTTGCCGCCGCTTTCCTGCATGAGCCGGATGAGGCCGTCAATCTTAACTTTCGAGACCTTTTTGAACTCGACCCTGACGAGTCCTGCCCGTTCTTTTAACGAAGCGACCGCGATTCCCCGGCAGATGATGCGGATTTCGGCGAGTGCAAGCAGAGACTGGGCTTCATCGGGAAGCGGGCCGAAACGGTCGAGGAGTTCGGCGTAGACGCGTTCCAGTTCGTCCTTGCTTTGAATCGACGCGATCTTCTTGTAGACTTCCATCTTTTCCTGGGCGGAATCGATGTAAAAATCGGGGATGAAGCCTGAATATTCAAGTTCCAGAAGGGTTTCCGTATCGCCTTCATAGTTTGAGTCTTCCAGTTGTTTGACCGCTTCATCCAAGAGCCGAAGGTAAAGGTCAAAGCCGACCGAATAAATATCGCCCGATTGTTCCCGCCCCAGAAGGTTTCCCGCGCCGCGGATTTCCATGTCCTTCATCGCGATTTTAAAGCCCGATCCTAGATCGGTAAAGTCGGAAATAACCTGAAGGCGCTTCATGGCAACTTCGTTCAAGGCCTTGTTCCTGGGATAAAAAAGATAGGCATACGCTACGCGGTCAGAACGGCCGACACGCCCGCGGAGCTGATACAACTGGGAAACGCCGTACATATCCGCGCGGTCAATGATGATGGTGTTCACGTTAGGAATATCGATGCCGTTTTCGATAATCGTGGTTGAAACGAGAATATGAAACCCGCCGTGAACAAAGCGGTGCATCACGTCTTCAAGCTCATGGGGATCCATCTGCCCGTGGGCGCATTCCACAAGCATTTCGGGAACAAGGCGCTCAATGTTGTGCCGTACTTCGTGAAGGCTTTCAATACGGTTATGCAGGAAAAAAATCTGTCCGCCGCGCTCAACTTCCTGACGGATCGCGGCCGCTATCCGTTCTTCATTGTATTCACCGATCACCGTTTCTATAGGATGCCGATTCTGCGGCGGCGTGGACAAAATGCTCATGTCGCGGATTTTTAAGAGGCTCATGTGAAGCGTCCGCGGAATGGGCGTCGCGGAAAGGCTCAAACAATCAACATTGGTTTTCATAACCTTGAGCCGTTCCTTGTCCTTAACCCCAAAACGCTGTTCTTCATCGACAACCATGAGCCCCAAATCCCTAAAGACCACATCTCTTTGGATAATACGGTGCGTCCCGACAAGAATATCGATGTCGCCTTTTTTCACGTCTTCTATCGTTTTTTTGATGGTCTTCTTGTCCACAAAACGGGAAAGCATTCCCATGCGGATGGGGAACTGGGAAAAGCGTTCCTTAAAGTTTTCAAAGTGCTGTTCCGCGAGGATGGTTGTCGGGGCGAGAAAGGCTGTCTGCTTCCCTCCCATGACCGCTTTAAAACAAGCGCGGACCGCGACTTCGGTTTTGCCGTATCCCACGTCTCCGCAGACAAGGCGGTCCATAGGGGAGCTGCTTTCCATGTCCGCTTTTATTTCTTCTACGCAGCGGAGCTGGTCTTCGGTTTCCTCGTAGGGAAAAGCCGCCTCAAACACGGTCTGCCATTCCGTGTCTTTCGGAAAGGCGTAGCCCTGGGCGCTTTTCCGCTTGGAATAGAGGTCCACGAGCTTTTGGGCAATATCTTCTACCGATTTTTTGACGCGGCCTTTCCGGTTTTCCCAGCTCTTGGAACCGAGCTTGTCGAGCCTCGGCGGAGAGCCTTCGTTCCCGATATAACGTTGAACAAGATTGACTTGTTCTATCGGGACAAACACGGATTCTTCATCCGCGTAATCTATCTTGATGTAATCGCGTTCATGCCCCAAAGCCCGGATGCGTTCAATCCCCCTAAAAAGGCCGATGCCGTAATTAACGTGAACAACAAAGTCCCCCGGATTCAGCTCCACAAAGGTATCGATGGCGGCGCTTCTCGTGTGCTTTAAGGATTGGGGAAGGCGTTTCCTCCGGCCGAAGATTTCATTTTCCTGAATGAGCATGAACTTTATATCCGGAAGGGCAAAGCCCGCGGATAGGGGCATGGCGATAACATTCACCGGTTCGTCTTTAAGCACTTCTTTGAGGCGCTCAGACTGGGCTTCTGATTCCGCCGTCACAAGGAAAGTCCAGCCTTGTTTGGAAAGATTCGCGAGTTCTTCTTTTAGGTAATTGATGTTTCCAAAAAAACTTCGCGGCGGATCGCAGGAAATGAGCGTCCGCTCGGCGCCGCTTTCGCCCCGGCCTTTCATCGACATAAAAGAAACGCGCCGTCCGCATGATGACGCGGTTTCCTTGAAGGACAGCAAGAGGCGTTCCGGAGCCGGGACTTCCCGCTCGCGCCGGGCTTTTTTATACAAAGATTCATATTCCCGCTCCAGAACTTCTTCCGCGTTTTCAAGCCTTTCCTTTTCAAGGAAAAAGACGGCCGCGTCATCATTCATGTAGTCGAGAATACCGGCGGCCTTTTCAAAGGCCAGGGAAAAAAAGAGTTCCTCGCCGGGGCAGGTTCTCCTCATCATAAGATCATCAATGACGGAGAGTCCTTGTCCGGGGAATTCTTCAAAACGCTCAAGATTTTTGCTTAACGCGTCAATGCGGTCATCGGTCCAGACGACCTCTTTCATCGGCCGGATAACGCATTCTTTCACACGGTTCAATCCGCTTTGGTCAACGGGATCGAAACGTTTTATCGACTCGATTCTATCAAAATCGAAGAGAATCCGGTACGCTTCATCATCTCCGGCCATAAGAAGATCGCACACTTCGCCGCGGAGGGCAAACTCGCCGTGAACCTGCACCTTCGGAACCCTTGTGTATCCGTAATCGCTTAGGGTACGGGCAAGGACAGCCGTATCGATAATCCCGCCTTCCTCCAGTTTGAACAATAAAGACTTAAAGTAGCCGGGAGGAGCAAGCGGCGTGAGAAAAGCCCGTTCAGGAATCACAATGACGGGAAACTTGCCGCTTACGATTTCCGCGAGCGCCTTGGTACGCTCTCCGAACACAGAGGAGAGCGGAGCCATTTCACGATAGGGCATACTTCCCCACCAAGGAAACTGCAAAACGGAAATACCGAGGCTTTCAAGGTCGAGGATTAATTCCGCGGCTTCCCTTTCCGTGGGAACCACGAGCAAAAAACTTCGTTTTTCACTTTTATAGATGCCCGCAAGGAGCATCGCGCCGAAAGAACCTTCCGAACCTTCAATTTCCAGGGGAAATTTCCCCTTTCTAAAGGCTTTCAGCACTTCCGTTACCGAGGGAGACCGTTCAATTACGTTCTGATAATGAGGAAAAGATAAGGTATTCATCACAACTTGCCGATTATAGTATACAGAATAGTTTTCTTTTAAAACAGTGGGATAGCGCGGGAACCCCTTGTATGTACTGCATATAGCGTGGTTTCCCAGCCGCTAACGCTATCACTTTTAGGTGTCAGGCACCAGGAGTTTCAAGGTGAAACACGAAAATTTGATTCTTTTTTTTGGATTGATGATACTAAGCATGTTTCCGCTTTTCGCCGTTGACGTTTCAAGCGATGCTTCTATCGGTGTGAATATCCGCTATTATGATAAACGGGTGTATTATATCGAAAATGATCCGATTTGGGTGGAAGTCACGATTGCGAACAACAGTGTTGATACGTACCGTTTTAAGCTCGCCGATGACCGGATTTTTTCGGTCGATTTCGATGTCAGAACCTTGAGCAACAGGAATATTGATCTTTCGGAACGCGTTATCAGGAAAAGGACGCGGAATCTGCCGGTGTTTTTCAGGGAAGTTTCCGTCGCGCCCGGGGAATCTTTTTCTTTCATTGAAAACCTGCGCGATTACGCTTTGCTTGAACAAAGCGGTTCCTATGTGGTTCAGGCAAAACTCTATCCCGAACTGCTGAAAAACAACAGCCCAAGCGAGGCAATCGTTTTGTCCAACCGGCTCAGCCTGAGCCTCAGAAACCAGCCCCTTCAGGGGCCGGACGGCATTCCCCTAGCCCTGGATGTGGAAACCAACGCGATTCTCGTAAAAGAAAGGATTCCCCCCGACGAAGTCGTTGAGTATCTTTTAAACGCAAGACAGAAAAGCCAATGGGAAAAATTCTTTTTATACCTCGATTTAGAAGCCATGATCATGAATGACGCCGGACGCAGAAGGCTCTGGCTTGCCGAATCCGAAGAGGGCAGACAGCGGATGCTTGACCGCTACCGCCTTGATCTTCAAAATGCTGCTATCGATGGTGATTTTTCCACGATTCCGCTTGAGTTTACGATAGAAAGAACCAGTTACGGCAGGGAAGAAGGAAATGTTACCGTTCTTGAAAAATTCCGCACAGGGACATATATTGAATCAAAGAGATACACTTATCATCTTAGGAAACGGGATGATGTCTGGATGATCGTTGATTATACCGTGTTAAACTTGGGGACGGAATGAAGTTATTATTGATCCTTGCGTCAGATAAGAATTATGAAATGATTTCTACTTATGTGAAGCCCCTCGGTTTTGAACTAATCTGGTACAAGCATGTACTCAAGGCAATGGACAATATCGACGAGATTGATCCCACGGGAATTATTATCAGCGCGTCAGATTTTCCCCGGCACTGGAAGGTTTTGGTTCAGTTTGTGCGCAACGAAAGACCCAAGGAAACTACTCCCATCATCATTTTGCGCGGGGAAAAATTTCTGCTGGAAGAAACATCCAAGGCTTTTTATTTGGGAGTAAGCGGCATTGTCTCGGAAAACCTGAAAGAGCCTATGGAGATTGACCGCCTCCAAAGTATTTTGAGCCGCTATGTGCCTGTGGAAGAAAAGCGGAAAGCCGAAAGGTACAAACTTGAACAAGACATTCACATGGATTTCATGTTTAGCCATCCGGGAAACGGCCGCATCATTACAGGGAAAATCAAGGATATTTCAAAAACAGGCCTTTCCTTCCAACCCGATAATGAGGAGCTTTTAAACGATGTTCCCCTTTCGGCAGAGCTTCCCAACTGTTCACTCCGTCTCGGGCAGGAGATTATTTCCCCTGTTTGCCGGCTGGTGAAATCAGGTGAGATTATTTCCCTCGAATTTGCCGCATTCAGCGATCTTGACCAGGAAATACTGAATGATTACCTGGAAAGGCTCCCGCTGACAGAACGCGCGGCGGCAGAAGAAATGAAACGCGGATAAAAGATTCCCGCCAGATGTATCAACAGTAAAATTTATCCCCAATAATCTAAATATTCACCTGTTTTAATCCCCTGCTCTCTTAATACGGCATCAAAATGTCCCACATGATACATGATGTGTCTGAGCTGCGTCGTTGTATTGTCAAAATTGGTAAATGTTTCAAACAAAGGCTTTTCGAGCCAGTCGTCGTTTTTTCCTTCAAACCATTTTTCGGCAGCCGCTTTTGTTTCATCACACAATTGCTTTACATCCGCCTTTGTCAGCGTGATTTCAGGATCATGTTCCAGTTCGGGATAGATATTTTTTCCGTTAAAGGTTAAAAATGAAGAGACTTCCGGTTTTTCTTCCCTCATCCAGCAATGCGCTCCGGCAAGGGCATGAACCAATTGCTGCCAAAAAACAAAACCGGCGGCTTTTTTATCCCATAATTCATCGGGACACAACGCGATGATGTTTTCCAGCATCGAAAAAGATAAAAAAAATTGTCTGCTTAACGAATTCAAAAAAACACGATTTTCCATTATTACCTCCAGGATTTTCTTTACGTGATACTATCCCGATCCGCCATTCTTATCAAGCTCAACAAAAGCGTCTCGCACAAAGCTGTTGAGAAAAAGCAGCCCTTCTTTGGTCAATGCCGCTTTGTGTTTCCGCAAAAAGCCTTTCTGCCGCCACCGGTCCAAAGTTTCGGGAATCAGCGTATCGATCGTTTTACCGAAACGTTTTTGTATCAATGTGTCATCGGGGCCTTCGATGAAACGGAAACCCATCAGAATCATTTCCTTGATAAGATCACTCCGATTCAAGTACTCTGTCTCCGGCTCCGCGTTTCCTTGCAGAAAGGAATCGATGTCAGCGGGAACGGTCCGCCGGACGGCACACCCGTTTTCATCATCAAAAAGCGTTCCTGAGGCTCCGGGACCAATTCCCAGCCAGTTTTCCATTCTCCAATACCGGATATTGTGACGGCATTCTCCGCCGGGTTGGGCAAAATTGGAAACTTCATACTGGGAATAGCCCGCTTCTTCCAGAAGATTCCGGCCGCAAAGCCAGAGCGAATCCGCTTCATCGTCACTTGGAAGAATCGCTTCTTTCGTGCGGATTTTTTTTGCGAGAACCGTCCCATCCTCCACAATAAGGGAATACAACGAAACATGCGCGGGGCGGTACGAAAGCGTTTTTTCGATATCGTCTTGGACGATGGACGCGTTTTGAAAAGGGAGACCCGTCATTAAATCCACGGAAAAATTTCCGCCCCAAACATTTTGCAGCAGGGAAAGGGCATTGGGAACCGCTTCGATGCTTCCGGTGCGGTGTACGGCGTTCCGGCTTTTTTCGCAAAACGATTGCACGCCTAAACTGATCCGGGTAATTCCGTTATCCTTACAGGCCAGCACAAAATCCTTATCTGCCGATTCCGGGTTTGCCTCAATGCTTATTTCAGCGGGACTTTTTTTCATTGCCGGGGAAAGGGCTTTCATCAATTTGGAGATGCCGGAAGCTCCGAGCAAAGAAGGCGTGCCGCCTCCGATATACATCGATGGGATGCTGTCAACCGCATATCGATCAATTTGATTGATGACATCTTCCGCGGCCGCTTCAATATAGCGGATAAGGCGTTCATCGTCATGGCGTACTGGTATCGAATAAAAATCGCAGTAATCGCAGGCCCCTCCGCAAAAAGGAACGTGAATGTATACGGATGCTTCCATGCGGCAAGAGTCCGCTAAATGCGGCCGAAACGGTTAAAAGGCCAGAAACGGAATACTACCCGGCCGGTGATGGAATCCTCCTCGACAGGACCCCAGGTCCGGGAATCATTGGTGTTGCCGCGGTCGTCGGAAAGGACAAAATATTCATCTTCCGCTAAAACTACGGGGGCCATATTTCCGGAAAACGGCAAAGAATCTGTCCACAGAGGAGAAATCTTGGGCGGAATTGTTTCATATATTGCGGAAGATTCGGAAGTTAATTCAAATTCGGTAAAAGAGTATGATGCGCCGGCAGGTTTTATTCTGATAACAAAATCGGTCATAGAAATTTCATCGCCGGGAAGCCCTATCACCCGTTTCATAAAGAGATCATCCCTTTGGTTAAGGATACTGATTCTCTGCGCGGTAAAAAATCTCACCGCGAAATCGCATATTTCAAGAAAAATATTTTTTTTCTCCCGGTACGCGGTATCAATCATCACCACCTGCCCCCGCGAAAAAGGGGACTTTGCCGATTCAGGCAGCAGATGATAAAACTTGTAGGAAAAAACCATAAGCCGATCGCCGCTTTCCAAGCCGGGATTCATGCTGTCCGTCTGAATAGTCCAGATTGAAAATAAGAATGTTGCGATAAGCGTATACAGGACGCATATTCCTACAAGCCAGAGCAGAATCATCAATATCCGGCTGCGCTGTTGTTTTTGGGCTGCGTAAGAATATTTGTACCATTTATTAAACATAACAATTCCCTTTTAAAACGGCTTTTTTATGGAATCAATCCTAAACTGAATTTGAATTTTTGAAAATCAAAATTAAATTTAAGAACCCCTTCTCCCAATATCTTAGTTTTCATGACGGGACCAAAATATCTGCCGTCGCGGGAATTGTCACGATTATCTCCCAGAGGCAGCATTCGGCCTTCCGGAACATACCAGCCCATTCTGGATTGAGCGAGCAGAGAAGAAAATCTTTCATCATGGGGAGAAGCAGCGCAAAGCAGCGCAAGCCGGGATTCATTGTAGGCAAGATAATCGGGATATTGAATGGTGTTTGCCGGCATAGCTTTGCGGATAACCGCGTCGGGAACATTCAGCCGGAGCTGTTCATACGCGGCGGCTTTTCCGGCGGCCTCTATCGCCCTATAATCATCATCATTGAGTAATCTGCTGATATTGTGGGTGTATCCCCTGCCTTGGTTAAAACCGGCCTCGCTTACCCAGCGGGTTTCACCATCAAACTGTACGCTCAGATTGCCGTTTTTGCTGATAAACCGGTCTCCGGAAACGCCGACAGCCCGTTTTATCAAAAAATGAGGCTTGGGATTTCCGTTTTCATCTTTATCAATATCTACAAGTGAAAGCGTCAGCATAAAGATAATCCTCTGGAGAACATCAAAGCCCACACCATTGGAAATATAAGAAGGATTTTCAAAAATGATAATATCGTTGCGTTCCGGTTTGATGAAGCTTGGAAGCTTCCCGAATCCCGGCAAAAGTTCAGGGCCGTACACGATCTTATTGACAAAAACCCGGTCTTTAATCAAAAGCGTATCGATCATGGAACCGGAAGGGATTTGGTACAATTGGAAAATATATTGATTGATTAAAAGAACCACGCCGGCGGCCCATAAAAAGGCATCGATCCAGTCCACAAGGGTCAGAATAATCACTTGAAGGGCCGGATTTTTAATCCGTTTATTGATCTTTTCCCTGTATCGCTCAATTTTACGGTTATGTTTCTCTTTCTTTTCTTCACGCTTTTTCCGGCGTTTGTTCAAAAAAGATTCGGTGAAATATTGAACCTGGCCGAAAAAATCCCTTGTGCTTTTATCCATAGTTCCGTTAAAATTATCACGAAGCGCGAACGTTGACAAGGGTTTAAAAAGGGTTTTATAATTCGGCAATGTCTTCAAAAAACAAAAAGGGAGAACACCTCTCCAAGGGAGCGCAAGCCTCTAAGGCCGCGCAGGCATCTAAGGGCGTACAAGCCTCCCCGGATTCGATAACATTGAAACCTATTTTTGGAATCAGGCCCGGGGTATATTTAACGGTTTTATACGCCGCGGTTTTTATGCTGATTCTTTTTTTCCTCCTCGTTTTTCCCGGTTTGCGGAACCGGTACGGCAGGATTCGTTTCAGCTCCGAGCCCTGGGGAGCCGCCGTCAGAATGGACGATGTTTACATAGGGACAACCCCGTTTACCTATGATGTTCCCAAAGGAGCGCGCCGCTTTACCTTTGTGCTTCCGGGTTTTGATGAAAAAGTTCTGGATGTTGATGTGAAAGGGAGGATTTTCGCTTCTCTTTTATTTCCCCAAAAGATGGATATTCATGAAACGATAGAAATAAGTGATCCGGTGAACGCTTTTACGCTGGGAGCCGCCTCTTTTTCCGCTTGGAGCTTTGCCGGTGAAAGCACCTCTGTGTATCAGCATCCGATGGATCTTTCAAGCGCGGCTTACCGGGTTGGTTTTGTGAACAATCCTCAAGACAGAACAATGATTCAGGAAATTCTCGAAGCGTCGGCCCGGTTCGCGTCAACAAAAACCGCCGCGCGGGATCTTATCCGGGCAAAATTCATTGCCGATAATGCCGGGAAAGCGGTTTCTCCTTTGTCCGCGTTAACATCGATTAAGGATATTGCGCAATATTTGTCGGATGCCGAAGGAGCGTCATTTTGGCTTGGGGCCATAGCGCCCGAAGAAGCGGTTCCCGCGATAGTTGATTCCGCGTGGTACGCGGAAGAATCGGAATATCATTTCAGTCCTGTGTTCGGCGCGTATGACAACAGCGTAATGAACGTGAAAAACCTGGTATTCCGGAAAATTCCGGCGAAAAACGCGTTTATGTATAATGAAAAGTTTGATGAAGATTTTTGGATTTGTGAGACGCCCGTAACTCAATCTGATTGGGACGCTTTTGTTCGGGAAAATCCAAAATGGTCGGCGGATAATATCGATGCGCTCATTTCGGAGGGACTCGTCACAGACACTTACCTTATGGGAATAAACGATTCCCGTTATCCGCGGCCTGTGGTTCCCGGCATATCATGGTTTGCGGCAAAAGCCTACTGCGATTGGCTTTCCGCTTCGATAAATACTGCAAGCAATTACGTTGTCCAAACAACAACAGAAATTCGCCTGCCGACAGAAATGGAATGGGAATACGCTGCCGCTTACAGCAGCAACGCCGCTTCGGAATACGGAGAGACTGTCATGCGGATGATCGGCAGTTTCTGGGAATGGTGCGAAGACCCTTTTGTTCCGCTCAACAATCTTCCCGCCTCCCGTGAAGCCATCGGCGCGCTTTCTTCGCCCAAAAGATCGGTCAAAGGGGGCGGTTCCTGGATCGGCTCCGGAGTATCGGGCGGCATCCGCGCGAGGGGTTCTTTGGAACCAAACTCCAGTTCTCCCTTTGTATCTTTCAGACCGGTAATTGCAATAAATAATGGAACCGCAAGATGAGTGAAGGCGTAAAAATAATTGCCTTAAACCGCAAGGCAAGGCATGATTACAGTGTGGATGAATCATACGAATGCGGCATCGTGTTAATGGGGACGGAGATAAAATCATTCCGGGACGGAAAAATCTCTTTTCCCGATGCCTGGGCGGAAGTTACGGAGGGCGAAGTTTGGCTCCGTTCCCTGCGGATTTCGGAAAATCCGTTTTCTTCGGTTTTTAATCACGATCCCGACCGGAAAAAAAAATTGCTCCTTAACAAGGATGAAATAAAACGGATCACCCGGAAAGTTGATGAAAAAGGATACACGCTCATTCCCTTGTCGTTCTATTTTAAGAATGGCCGGGTAAAAGTCGAACTCGGGCTTTGTAAAGGGAAAAAAGCCTATGACAAAAGGGCGGATATTCGGGAAAGAGATATAAAGCGTGAAGTATCTAGAGAATTCAGGCAAAAATTAGGGTGAAATCTGCTTTTTCTGCCGTAAAATACGAATTATGGGCTAATATCTTAATAAGTTTATTGTGAGAATTCCGTAAACACGATATAATAGTATTAGTATGAGGAAATGTGTTTTTTTCATAGTTTGTCTTATTGCATTTTCGCCTCACATAAAAGCTCAGGAAAGGAAAGTTGTTGTTCAGTTAATGCCGTTTTCCATCCAAGGCTTGGGGAGTGATGAGGCAAAGATTCTCGAAGCACTCATTCAATCATATATTATCGATTTAGGAAACAGTGTTAATTACGAAACAATTACTGATGACGCAAATTTCCAGGCGGAATCACAAAATCCCGATTACATTATTACCGGAAGTATCGCCAGGGTCGGCGATGAACGGGTTCTTAAGCTGGATCTCGTAAACACGCAAACCGGCGAAGTGGAGCACTTTACTTCCAACCATAAAACGGCAAGTGATTTGGCGCTTAAATCCCGGTCACTGGTTCAAGAAGCTCTTTTCGGAGGAAATGAAACAAGCTCATCTGCGGAAACAGCCGAAGCTATCAGCAGAGATGCTGTTGCCGGAACCTGGAAAGGCGACACGGGAATTGAAATGATCAGGCTTCAACGGAACGGTACCGGCATGGCGGTGTTTTCTTCCGGCGTCAGAATGATGCTGTCGTATTCCATTGATAGAGACACAATTACGGTCACGCAGACATCACCGAATGTAGAACGTTTCTATCATCCCGTACCGCTTACTGTCGCAAAAGCACTGGTGCAGACAGCTGAACCAATGACATGGGAAATGAAATTGTACAATAACGGGACTGATCTTAAAGGCACAAAAAAAGCGACCGCCGTGGAGTATGAAGGCGATACCGTGAAAGCCTTCTATTTCGGCACCATGCGGGAAGCCGAGTGGACCAGGATCAATTAGCCGATTCCTTCCGCCTTCTTTTTTCTTAATCCTAATATAAGCTGCATCATCAGAGTAAAAAAACCCGCAAAAAACGCGATAATGTGTATCGTTTTGTTCGGAACAGATTGGGGATCATTCGGCAGAATTTGCTGTCCTGCTGTCACTCTTTTTTTAACGGCGGCAGGAAATCCCGTAATACGAATAAAGCGTTCGTTTGGCGTACCATAACCAAGGTCTCTTGCATATACGGCAATCGTGTCCGAATCATACTGCAAAGCGGCAAAAGAACCTTCAAGTTCCTGATTAATCGCCTTTAAATCTTCCATATTTTTGATCAGCCGTTCCCTTTCTGCAAAAATCATCTCGTATGAAGAAAAACTCGATGTACCTAAAAACGCAGACAAGAGAGAATATACAAAAATTGAAACCCAAGCGGCGGTAAAAAATTTAAAAACACTCATTACTCATAATTTACGGATTTTTTTTGCTTTTCTTGAGGGAAACACCACTACCACTGTGTTAAACACCACTGTGTTCAATCACAAACAAGATAGTGAAGATTGGTGAAAATCCTTGTGGATTACCGGTTCCTCTGTGGTGAGACTTCTTTGAATCCGAGTTCCTCTCGTTCCTCTGTGAATCTCCTCTGTGCAGATTTTCTTGAGTTCGCGGAGACAATGATACAAATCACAACGCCGAAAATCCGTTGTATTATGGTACCAGTTTCACTTCAGGAGGATTCATGCCTTTTTTCCTTGTAAAACAAAGAAATATGGGCATTTTTACCAGGAACAAGACAGCATTTTCCCTGAACGCTGACGGATTTTTAGCAGATGAAAACTGAGAAGAGTTGAGTTTTTTACACGTGTATTTTTGGGAAATACTTACGATTTGAACTT
>DBDH01000105.1:37418-42242 GCA_002293455.1 Treponema sp. UBA937 | reverse complement strand
CGAATTTGACTTTTCGGAGGGGACTCAAATTGAACAAAGAGATTTTTCTTGAAGATTCAATTGAAGTATGGAACAGAGAACTGTTAGGTATTGTATTAAAACGTGCCGCCGAACTTGGCATCGCTCTCCCTGACGGACCTGTCCAACATTATACTGAACAGCTCAATAATTATGTGAAAAATAATCCAGAAGCAATTACCGTTCTTGATAACACTGTCAAACAAATGTTTCAAGGTACGGAACGGGAACAATTAATAAAACAGAGAATCGGCCAAAACGTGTACCGGGAAGCTCTCTTAACATATTGGAAAAGTTCTTGTTCCCTAACATCAATTGATATACCGGAAATACTCCGAGCAAGCCACATCAAGCCCTGGGCTGATTGCGCTAATGACAGCGAAAGGCTCAATGTCTATAATGGATTACTTCTTGCGGCAAATTATGACGCGCTTTTTGATAAAGGCTTAATCACGTTTGATAATAACGGAAAAGTTATTTATTCCCGCAGATTGAAGGAATACCACATCCGCTATCTCGGCGGCAATCAATACAAAACACTCCGTTGGATAGACGAACAGCATTTACCGTTTCTGGATTGGCATAGAAAGAATATATTCACTAGATAAAAACAAGAAAAAGAAAACGCGGTTGAACTTGCCGAAGCAAATACACTTACCCATGTTTACGCAAACTCATTGAAAAAGTCGCTTTTATAAGCCTGTCATATTTAAAGAAAATAGAAAGGTCAAAAAAGGAAAAAGGGATGATGAAGTTTATGAGACTGCAATCATGCGATTAGGCAGAAAGTTAGCAGGTTTGCGGAAAGCAAATCCGACCGTAAAGACATTGGAAAAAATTTTTTGTGATACATTTTTTTATTGACGATACAATATATATACTGTATTATATTAGTATGACGGCAAATGAAGTGGTGAAAATACTTACAGCTCATGGATGGACATTTGATCGTATTAGGAGTTCTCACCATGTCTACGTTAAAGATGGTTTCCGCTCAATCCCTGTTCCTTTTCATGGTAATAAAGATTTGGGCGATCTTGGAAAACGTATACTAAAACAAGCAGGGATAAAAGCATAGGAGGTCTCTAAATGGTTTATAACTGTACTTTGGAAAATGAAGGAAATATGATCATTGCTCAATTCCCGGATATGCCGAATATTCAGACTTTTGGTTATACACAAGAAGAAGCTCTCGCAATGGCGAAGGAAGCTTTGGAAGCTTGTCTGGAATCTGATATTTCCCGCGGCCTTCCTATTCCTCCCCCTTCCTATACGAAAGGCTATCCTGTTTCTGTTGCGAGCCATATAGCGCTGTCTCTGAAACTCCGTGAGCTGCGGGGAAGCCAAAGTCAAACCGATATTGCGCGGAAGCTGGGATTGTCTTACCAGGCATACCAGCGTCTTGAAAACCCGCGGAAAGCAAATCCGACCGTGAAGACATTGGAAAAAATTGCCCGCGTATACGGCAGGGAGTTACGTATTTTGTTGTAGGAGGGTTTTTGTGTATATCATGGAAATCATAAGGCGGAACATTGTCAAAAAATGTCAGCCGTATTCAATGCATTTACCGGGTTTTCAAAAGCAGATTATAGTAAATTGGATGGAAGTCAAAGTAAGCAGATTTTTTGAAGGAGTGTTGTTATGGATGGATTATTGCTTATAGGGATTTGTGCTGTTGCCGGAATATTCCTTATCATTCTTATTGTAAATATTCTTTTACTGCGCAGGATAGTGCCTGCGGATATGGTTCACGTTGTACAAACAAACAAGAAAACCACCTCTTACGGCAAGAACACCGGAAACGGGAATGTTTATTACCAATGGCCGAAATGGATTCCGATATTGGGTATCGAAGTAAAGGAACTGCCGGTATCAAACTTTGACATGCCTTTGAATAATTATGAGGCTTATGACAAAGACCGTGTTCCTTTCGTTGTTGATGTCAGGACTTTCTTCCGCATTTCCGATACGAATCAGGCGGCCGAAAAAGTTGCCACAATGGAAGAACTGCAAAAGCATCTGGAAGCAATCGTTCAGGGCGCGGTCAGAAATATCATGGCCAAGGCAAGATTGGAAGACATCATGGAGGAACGCTCTGTCTATGGGCAGCAGTTTACCGATGAAGTTAAGGATCAATTGCAGGAATGGGGCATCGTTGCCGTAAAAAACATCGAATTGATGGATATCCGTGACAGTAATGAATCCAATGTTATAGAAAACATCATGGCTAAGAAGAAATCGGAAATTGAAATGGATTCCAGAATTACGGTCGCCACGAACAAAAAACTTGCGCAGGAAGCTGAAATAGAAGCGGAGCGCGAGGTTGAAGTAAAGCAGGCCGAAAAAGAAAAAGTCATCGGTGAAAAAAATGCCGAGAAAGAGGAAATGATCGGAATCGCGAGCGAGAAGGCAAAACAGCATATTGCTCTGGAGGCGGAAGAAACAGCAAAGAATGAACTTGCCGTTGAAAAAGTCCGGCAGGTTACCAACGCGGCGATAAATCAGGAAAAGGAAACCATTGATGCGGAGACCGTCAAAAAAATCACCTTGATAAAAGCCGAACAGGATAAAGAAAAGGTCAGAATCGATGCCGACGCGCAAAAGGAAAAGATAAAAATAGACGCGGACGCCGAAAAGTACCGGGTTGAAATAAAAGCCGAGGCCGAAAAAAACGCGGTTAAAATTGACACCGACGCGGTAAAGTACCAAATTGAGACGAGGGCGGAAGCCGACAAGAACGCGAAGGAAAAGGAAGCCACGGCAATTAAGACCCTCAAGGAAGCGGAAGCGCAGGGTATTAAAGCGGTGGGAACGGCAAACGCGGACGCGGAAAAACAAATGCAGCTGGCGCGCGTAACGGCGGAAATCACTTTGTCTGAAAAGATCGGCAACAATGAAGGTTACCAGGAATATCTTGTCAGACTGGAATCGGTAAAACAGCAGGCCAATGTCGCGATTGAACAGGCAAAATACGGCGCCGAGGTTGGAACGGCACAGGCACAAAACTTAACCAATGCCGACATTAAGATTATCACCAACACGGCGGACGGCAATGTGGGCGGCGGCGTATCAAAAGTCATGGACTTGTTTTCTCCCAAGGGCGGAACCGCACTCAGCGGCATGTTTGAAGCCTTTGCCCAAACCGACGCCGGAAAATCTGTCTTGGCGAAATTCGGTATACATCATCCTGATGCCGATGAAACAGTTGACGGGAAATAGATGCCGTTATGTATAAAGATATGTATCTTACAAGCGAAGGAGGGTGAATAGGGAAATATGAACACAGACATATTTACGTTATTGGCAAAATACAATAAAGAGGCCAATGTAAAGATGAATGAAGTCATCAATTCGCTTTCAGAGGAAGAATGGAATAAAGAATTCCCCGGATATTATAAATCCGTGCACGAATTGTGTTCCCATCTTTTTCTTTCTGATTACAGATGGCTGAAAAGAGCTAAAGCCGTAAGAACATACAAAAGTCTGAGCGATGAATATTTTAGCAAAGATTATCATCCAGATGAAATAGCATTTTCCGGTATTGCTGAATATATTCAAAAAAGACAGGAATTGGATGAGATAATGGCCGGTTTCGTAAATGAATTAACCGAAAACGATTTGGAACAAAGCTTTGAGTTTACCAATAAAAAAGGAATAACGGTTAATAAAAAATTGCGGGTATATTTGCTTCATTTATCACACCATGAGACACATCATCGGGGAATGATTTCGTTATATTTGGAAATGCTTGGAAAAGAAAACGACTACAGCAGTTTGTATCCGTATGGATGACACTGGAGATAAGTATGTACAAAGATATGCATCCAATAAAAGAAGGAGGTAAATATGTTGTTGACGTTTCAAGGCTATTTTGAAAAAGGACAATTTATAACTGATGGTTCCGTTGTACCTGAAGGCAGAAGGACCATTGTTACTGTCTTGGACGAGAAAGTAAACGTAAGTAAAGAACGTGAAGATTATATTAATTATTGGGATAAAATAATTGCGGATATTCAAAATTCTGATGAAGTATTGGAAGGAGAGCCTGAGCGCATCCATTTTAAAAATCCGGAAGAAATCGACGCATTATGATACGTTATGCTCTTGATACCAATATTGTTTCATATTTTCTCAAAAATGATGCAGTTATCGTGCAAAAGATAAATGAAGAAAAGAATAAACAGAATAAAATTGTTATTCCGCCTATTGTATATTTTGAAATACAAAATTGGTTAGTAAAAAATAAATCAAAAAATAAAATGGAAATATTTCAAAGAATATGCGCGGATCAGGGGATTGATGTTATCGACAGAGATGTTTTTGATATTGCAGTGGCGGAACGGATAACATTACAGGAAAAAGGTTTTAACATTGAAAATGACGATCTGTTAATAGCAGCTTATTGCATCAAGCATTCATTGCCTCTTGTTACTAATAATACAAAACATTTTATGCACATAGAAAACCTGGAAGTCTTGAATTGGCAGAATGCGGGCATACAGAATACGCACGAATGACAATCATTTTCAGGGAAAATTTGAAATTACAACCAAAGACATAAGGAGAAATGATAAATATGTACAAAGACATGTATCCCGCAAATGAGGGAACCCCGCATAACAAGGCCCTGCCCGGCGATATTGCGAAAACCGTTCTCATGCCCGGTGATCCTTTGCGGGCAAAATATGTTGCGGAAAAGTATCTTTCCGATGTCAAAGAGTTCAGCACCGTCCGTAATATGTTTGGTTATACCGGAAAGTGGAAAGGCAGAAACATTTCTGTCATGGGAAGCGGCATGGGCTGTCC
>DBDH01000105.1:0-37404 GCA_002293455.1 Treponema sp. UBA937 | reverse complement strand
AGAATCGGAACCTGCGGCGGACTTTTGCCTGAAATCGAAGTAGGGGATATTCTTTTTGCCCAGGCCTCATCCACCGATTCCAATTTTGCCGCCCAGTATAACCTTAACGGCACGTATTCCGCCTGCGCCGATTATGGGCTCCTTGAAAAAGGCGTAAGGCTTGCTAGAGAGCATAATTTCCGGCATTGGGTGGGGAACATCTTTTCGTCGGATATTTTTTCTCTATATCACGCGTCAGGAAGCGATAATTGGAAGAAATGGGCCGATATGGGCTGCGCCGGCACCGACATGGAATCCTATGCCCTGTACTGCACCGCCGCTTACTTAAAGAAAAAAGCGCTGACAATCCTCACCTGTTCCGATTCCAATGTAACGCTAAAAGGCCTGAACGCGGATGAACGCCAGACAGCTCTTGGCAATATGTTTACAATTGGACTGGAGTTCGCGGAATAAGGGGCTGCTTGGAAATTTGCTGAAGCTCATGTTTCAAGCACATAGCAGAGCCGGTTTCTTTTTCCGATAAAATCCTCATCGATGGTTTGGGCTTTTATATCTTTGACGGAAATGCCGGGGAATAATTCGGGATTGAATTGTAAGCCCCTCGCGTTGGAACTGAACAGCAAGGTTCCTCCGGAAGACAGGAGCGCAAGGCAGGAAGCAATGATGGATTGATAATCTCTGCGTATATCCAGGGTATCGGACATTTTCTTTGAATTGGAAAAGGTCGGCGGATCGAGGATGATATAATCCCATCTCAGGCCTTGTTTTTTTGCATTGTCGATAAATTTAAGGGCATCCGCGCGGATAAGAGTGAACGGCGTTTTTGTCTTATCTGCTTGGGGAAGTTTTTCAGGTGTTACAGAGAATGCCTGAAAACCGTTTAGCGCAAAATTTTCCGCGGCCCAATCGAGGTAGGTATTGGACATATCCACCGAATCAACTTCTTTAGCGCCGCCCGATGCCGCGTATACGGAAAATGTTCCCGTGTAACAAAACAGATTTAAAACGCGTTTGCCTTTTACCTGGGAACGTACCAAACTCCGCGTTTTTCTGTGATCCAGAAAAAGACCTGTATCAAGGTAATCTGACAGATTCACCTTAAACGTGAGTCCGCCTTCATTAACATTTTGTGTAACACCTCGGTTCAAAAGCCGCTGGTATTGATCTTTCCCCTTCTGATGTTCCCGATATTTAATAAAGATTTGATCATGAGGAATCTCCAGCGATTTCGAGATGGTTTCTATCATTACGGAAAGCCACTTTTCTTCTTCGGCCTTTGCTTTCTGGTAAGGACGCTCGTATAACGCCCCCGCAACGGAATTACCGTAGACATCAATGAGGAGAGGGATTTCCGGAATATCCTTGTCGTAGAGCCTCCAAGCGTCCGTATGGACGCGCCGGGCCCACTTTCTTAGATGCTTTCCCCGTTTCCTGAGCCTGTTAAAAAGCATTTCCGCTTGGGATAACACTTTTTCATCCGGAGGAGACTGAAGCACCCCCCGGCAGTCCGCCGGGGTATCTTCGTTGGGTAAGAAATCGATCATATAAGCGGAGATACCCCCGCCTTCCGATTAAGCATTCTTCTTGTCTAAGGCATCGGCCTGAATCATGACACAGAGCATCGCGTAACCGGAGGAAAGATCTTCCTTTTGGACCGTTACATGTTCGGGAACTTTCAGCTTTACATTGGTAAAGTTCCAGATCGCGTTAATTCCCGCTTTGATGAGCAGATCCGCTGTTTCCTGGGCATCCGCCGAAGGAACGGTAAGAATCGCGAGTTTCGCGGAGGTCTTCTTTATCTTTTCGGATACGATATCGAAAGAAAATATTTCGATGCCTTGAATCTTCTTGCCGATCTTTTCAGGATTTTTATCGAAAGCCGCAATCAGATTAAGCCCGTGATCGCGGAAGCCGTCGTATCCGATAAGCGCCGCTCCCAGGTTTCCCGCTCCTACAAGAACCGCTTTTCTGGATGAATCCCACCCCAGAAAGTGCTCTATTGCTTTAATGAGCTCCTTAATCGGGTATCCCCGTTTGGGTTTCCCGATAATCCCCGTGATTGCAAGGTCTTTTCTCACCTGGATCGGTTCTAGATTCAGCTCGTTTGCTATGACGGTACCTGAAATATAATCACCGCCATCTTTGAGAACCTGCTGAATAATATGCAGGTACGAAGGTAAGCGCCTAATTGACGGAGCTGCCGGAATTTTCTTTTTTGCCATGGTTTATCCTTTCCGCGGCTTTTCTTAAAAACGCCGCATTTGTCTAAGTTGCGTGAAGTTCAGCATCTAAAACAGAACTTTTAAAATTGAATAAGTATATCTCTATATATAACGATAGTGGTAAACGGTACCAAAAGTCAAGGAGAAATAAAAATAAATAAATGACTTTTTCTATCAGAAATAGATTTTTCGCGTTTTTTTTCGGAATTTATCGTTTTAAGAGGCGTTTTCCTGTCTCAAATGAAAAAAGGACACATTTTTCTGATAGGACAGTCTTTACAGCGAGGTGCTCTTGCGTGGCAGTATGTTCTTCCGTGCTGATTAAGCAGATGGCTGGCTTTCGTCCAATTCTTTTGAGGAACTAATTCCGCTATATTTTTTTCAATGATGTCCGGGTTTTCGCTTTCGGTGAATCCAAGGCGGCGGCTCACTCGGCCGAAATGGGTGTCCACAATGATTGCGGGGGTATCAAAAAAGACCGACAAAACCACGCCCGCGGTTTTTCTTCCGACACCGGGAAGCCGTATTAATTCGTCCATGGCGGCCGGAACCTTTCCGTTCCAATCATCATCCAGCATTTTTGACAGGGCTTTGATGTTTTTTGCTTTATTGCGGTAAAAGCCTGTGGAATGAACCAGCGCTTCAAGTTCTTGCAGGGGAGCGTCCGCCATTTCCTTTGATGAAGGAAAACGGGCAAACAAAGCGGGTGTAACCTGGTTTACCATAGCATCGGTACATTGGGCGGACAGGACCGTGGCGACAAGCAATTCAAAAGGGTTGGAATATGCCAAGGCCGGTTTCAAATTGGGGTAGAAAGGCGTGAGGATTTCCAGGACTTTTTTGATCCGTGCTTGGTTTGGCGAAGTCATGCTGTTCTGTTATTTATTGCGGTAATGCGAGCCGCATTGTAAAATTTCCAATTTCCTATCACTGATACGAAAAACAATTCGGTTTTTTTCGTCGATACGGACGCTCCAATAACCGCTTAGATCGCCTTTCAGCGCTTCTGGTTTACCAATCCCATCACAGCCGTTGCGTTCAATGTCTTGCAGGAGCTTATTTATTCTTTTGAGCGTTTTCTTGTCTTGCGCCTGCCAGTAAAGATAATCTTCCCATGCTTCATCCAGCCACAACTTAATCATCATCTGCCTCAATGAGTTCATGTTCGGTGAGTTTCGCTTTTCCTGATTTAATATCCGCAACTGCTTTTTTGAGACGATTCATATTTGTTTCCGAGTAAAACGGATCTGCCGCAATCTCAAAGGGGATTTTCTGCTGCCGGACAGCGGCTTTTGCAAACACCGTAAAGGCCGTAGTCATATTCATGCCGATTTCGTTAAAAAGAGTTTCCGCCTGCTTTTTCAAATCTTCATCCATGCGGATGGTAATACTTGTAGTGGCCATGTAATTATCTCCTTGCCTTGTACTTATATTATACAGCAAATAGCTTACATTGGCAATACAATTGTCAAATAGCAAAGAGAAGTGAGCCAATAACAATATATTTCCGCTTTCATCTACTGGAAAAAAAACGTAACATTATGGCATAATTACTTATTGTTATTTTGGGGGTTGTTGTGTATAAAAGTGTTGATTCCAGGGTGAGTTTTCCTAAACTTGAAGAAGAAATCTTAGCGTTCTGGGAAAAGAATGATATTTTCAAAAAATCTATTACCCGGCGGGAAGGCTGCGATGAATACGTGTTTTATGACGGCCCGCCTTTTGCCACAGGAATGCCGCATTTTGGGCACTTTGTGCCTTCGACCATAAAAGATATTATTCCCCGCTATCAAACCATGAAGGGGAAAAAAGTTGAACGCCGCTTCGGCTGGGACTGTCACGGCCTTCCGGTGGAAAATCTTATCGAAAAAGAACTCGGCCTCAATTCTAAAACTGAAATCGAACAGTACGGTATCGCCAAGTTTAACGAAGCCTGCCGCAGTTCCGTGCTCCGCTATGTTGATGAATGGGAGCGGGTTATCACGCGCCTCGGCCGCTGGGTCGATTTTGAACATGATTATAAAACTATGGATGCGGATTACATGGAGACCATCTGGTGGGTCATGAAAAGCCTCTGGGAAAAAGGCCTTCTCTATGAAGGGCATTACATTCTTCCCTATTGCCCCCGCTGTTCCACGGTACTTTCAAACCATGAATTGAATCTGGGCGGATACAAGGATGTTCACGATCCGGCCATCACGATACGCTTTAAAATTAAGGAGGGGGGAAGTCTCCCCCCCGGCTCCAGCCGCGGCGCGTCTTCCGCCCCCCCCCTCAACGGGGGCGCCGCCCCCGTAACGCCCCCGGACACGTACTTTCTCGCGTGGACAACAACGCCGTGGACATTGCCGTCCAACCTCGCGCTCACGCTAGGCCCGGACATTGACTACGTTCTGGTGCGCGACAACGCGTCAGGCGGGCGCGATCATTACATCCTCGCCGAAGCGCGGCTCCCCGCTTATTACAAAGACGAAAGCGAATATGAAATCGTCTGGCAGAGGAAAGGCGCGGAACTCAAAGGCATCGAATACGAACCGCTCTTTCCCTATTTCGCGTGGGCCGCGAAGGATAACGCTTTCAGAACATACCTCGGCGATTTTGTTTCCACCGAGGACGGCACGGGCATCGTTCACACCGCGCCCGGTTTCGGCGAGGACGATCAGCGTGTTCTGAAAGGAAGCGGCATCCCGACCATTTGTCCTGTGGACGCGGAATGTAAATTCACCGATGAAGTTGCCGATTACAAAGGAATCTTTGTAAAAGACGCCGATAAAGCCATCATGGAAAGGCTTAAAGCGGAAGGCAAACTAGTTAAGCGCGATCAAACCCTTCACGCATATCCTCATTGCTGGCGCTGCGGAAGCCCCCTCATTTACCGCGCCGTCGGTTCCTGGTTTGTCAATGTGGAAAAAATCAAGCAGGACATGATCGATGTGAATAACACGGTTTACTGGGTTCCCGAACATATCAAAAGCGGCCGTTTTGGGAAGTGGCTCGAAGGCGCCCGCGATTGGGCTATCAGCCGGAACCGCTTCTGGGGGAACCCGCTCCCGATTTGGAAATGCGATGACTGCGGCAAAACTATTTGTATCGGGAGCCGCGCGGAACTCAAGGAACTTTCCGGAGCCGAACCGGAGGACCTGCATAAACATTTTGTCGATGACATTACGATTCCCTGTGACTGCGGCAAAACCATGAAACGCATTCCGGAAGTGCTTGACTGCTGGTTTGAATCAGGAGCCATGCCTTATGCCCAGAATCACTATCCTTTTGAAAACAAAGAATATTTTGACGCGCATTTCCCCGCGAATTTTATCAGCGAGGGGCTCGATCAAACGCGGGGCTGGTTCTACACGCTCACGATTTTGAGTACGGCCATTTTCAAAAAGCCTGCTTTCCATAACTGCATTGTAAGCGGCCTTGTTCTCGCAAGCGACGGGAAGAAAATGTCCAAGAGCCTGCAGAACTACACCGACCCTATGGAAGTGGTTAACACATTCGGCAGCGACGCGCTCCGGCTTTTCCTCATTCATTCCGCCGTTGTCAAAGCCGATGATCTCCGCTACAACGATGAAGGCGTCAAGGAAATCCTGAAAAGCATCATCCTGCCTTTGTGGAACGCGTACAGCTTTTTTGTTACATACTCCAATATCGACGGAATGAGTCCCTCGGGCGCTCCCGAAAAACCGCTGAATCCTTTGGATACCTGGATTCTTTCCATGGCGGAATCCTTGGTTGAAAAAGTAACAAGCGCCCTTGACAGCTACGATTTGTCAAAAGCGGTAGACCCCATTATCGAGTTTATCGATCTTCTCAATAACTGGTACATCCGCCGTTCCCGCCGCCGTTTCTGGCGCAGTGAAAATGATACGGATAAGACGGACGCTTACGGCGTTCTGTATTCGGTGCTTCGGACGCTTATTACCGTCGCGGCGCCCTTCATGCCTTTTATTACGGACAACATCTGGCAGAATCTGCGGAAAGATGATGAAGCGGAATCGGTTCACCTCTTGGATTACCCTGTTCCGAACCGGGCGCGGCGTGATGAAGAGCTTGAGTTTAAAATGGCAGCCGTGCAGCACGCGGTGAGTATGGGACGGGCGCTTCGGAGCCAGTACAATATCAAAGTCAGGCAGCCTCTGCAAAACGTGGAACTTGTTACAAGAGATAAGAAAGAAAAAGCCGTGCTTTCCGAAATGGAAGATATTATCCGCGAAGAACTCAATGTGAAAGAAGTTCACTTTAGGGATAACGAAGAAGCATTGGTCGAGTACCAGACGAAGGCGAACTTCCGCGTTCTGGGAAAAGAACTCGGCAAGGATATGAAGCTCGGCGCTGAAAAGATTGAAGCGCTCACTCAGGCGGAAATTCGCGGTATCCTTGACGGAGCCGATTTTACTATCGATGTTGCAGGTAAACGCATCGCCTTGACTCCAGAAAAATTGGATGTCAGGCGCATCGAAAAGGCAAATCTGAAAGTGCTGAACGAAGGCACGCTCACCGTCGGACTCGACACCAATGTAACGCCGGAACTTTCCCGCGAAGGCGATATGCGCGACCTTGTCCGCGGCGTTCAGAACCTGCGTAAGGAAAGCGGCCTTGAGGTAACGGACAGAATCAATCTCTATCTTTTTGGTCCGGACATTCTGAAAGAAGCATTCGAAGCCTTTAAAGATTATATCGTGTCGGAAACCTTGTCGGTGAATGCTGTCTGGGAAAATACCGTCGGCATGACCGCGATTGAAGCGGGGGAAGAAAACTGGTTGGTAAAATTGGAGAAGGCGTAAATGTAAAGCCTGTTTCAAAACGAATACATAGTTTTGGAACAGTTTTTTTTGAGTTTATCAAAAAGGATACCTATAAATTGCTCTATAACAATCTTGTTTGACAAAAATTATAAAGGGGAAAACAGAATATGAAATATGGAGCCATGCGTGTTTTTAGTGTACTATATACCATCTTTGCCTTGGCAGCATTGCTTTTGGCAATAGAGCTTGTATTAACCGCAATCTTCATTTTTTACTTGACTTTTCTCTTTTAAATGGCTACGTATGTATACAGTATGATATTAAACGAAATAAAAGATACGGAACTGAGGGAAAGGCTCGCTTCACTTGCCCCCGACGGCATTACCCGTTTTTCGCTGCTGAACGGAAGCGCGAAAGGTGCTATTCTCTCAGGAACGACTATGGCGGCCCAGTCACGGGTCAATCATAATTTGGGAATTATTGAAAGTCTGGCATTGTCCCAAGTTTTAATCGCCGGCGGGCTTCTCTCAACAACCATTAAGGAAGATACAAAGATCAATATCCGGTTTGATTGTTCCGGTCCCTTAAAGGGGCTTACTGCCGACGCGGATTGGCAGGGGAATGTCCGCGGCTATCTTTTCAATGATGCGGTGTATATTGATAAACCTCTCGACAGTTTTGATTTAAAGCCTTTTATTGGGCAGGGGACGCTTTCCGTCACAAGGAGAACCGGAATAGGAGATCCTTATACCGGGCATATCGAACTGGTTCACGGAAGAATTGCCGAGGATATTACGGAATATTTCCTGAAATCCGAGCAGGCGCGGACGGCCCTGGCTCTCAGCGTACGATTTGATCAGAAGGGCCGGATTGCCGGAGCCGGGGGCCTCTTTTTTCAGGCCATGCCTGGAGCAAATGACATCGATATGGAAGACATCGAGGTCTGGCTGAAAGAAGTTCCTTTATTGGGCAATTATTTTGCGGAGGGAAAAAGCCGCGCTGATTTTCTGGATGAGTGGTTCCGAAACTTTGATGTTAACGTTTTGGAAAATTCGGACGTCCGTTTCTATTGCAGTTGTAATAAGGAACGGTTTGCGTCATACATGAAAGCTCTTGGGAAAATCGAACTGGAAGAATTAATCGATAAAGGACCGTTCCCCATGGATATCCGCTGCCATTACTGTAACAGCACTTATAAGTTTTCCCGGGATGATTTAAAGGCTTTGCTGGAAGAATAAAATCTATCGCCGCTTCTTAAAGAATTTTGCCGCCAGAAGCGAAAGATAATCTTTGATGTTGGCCGGATTCCGGCGGTATTTCTCACTAAAATCTTTGGCGGCGTCGGCAATGGAATAATTCACGCCGTATTTCTTTTTGAGAAAATCCCAGTGCTGGACAATCCAAACATACAGGTCGCTTGCTGTTCTGTTGGGAAAATTAAGATACAGCCTTTCTTCTTTTATTTTTCCGATGATAGGTTCGTAAACATTATTGTACCATGAAACAAGCGCGTCGGAAAACGATATTTCATTCGCGTAATTTTCGTTGATTAAATATTTATGTACCAAAATATGGTTGTATATAACATCATAGCGGCCCGTATCCGAAAAAGTAAGATCATAACAATCGGTGAGTTTTCCGAAATTCGTCTTTTGATAAAACAATTTCTTCTCATAATCAATAACCGCTTTTTGAAGATCATTTGTGGTCATAGACGGCGTGATTTTTATTTCACTGGAAAGGCTGATCACTTCCGCGTCGATCATATCACCTCCCTGGCTGCGCGCGACCGAAACCCGGTGATTTCCGTCCCGGACAAAATACACGCCGCCGATTTCATAAAGCTGAATCGGCGGGAGAATAATGTCCTGTAATCTGGCTTCATCGACCTTTTCCCAGCGGGTGCGAAGGTGTTCGGATTTTGGAAGAAAATATTTATTAAAATCGTTGTAGCGTCCTTCACTTCCTACAATCAAATTGATCGGTACTATCTGCATCCCTTGATACGTTTCATTTTTCGGTTTAAGAATATCTTTGACATCATCAAAAGAAAGAAGTTTGTCACTTTTAAAAGTCATGAAATGCTGAATCTGCGAGAGAAAGGCTTTTCCTCTCGCTTTGGAAAAATCTTCCGACGCCTGCAATTTGAAGTTTTTATCGTTTAGATTATCACTCATAGAGAATCCTCTGTTTCAAGTATAAAATGGCTGTACGCGTTTATTACTAATGTATCATGATATTTTGTTGTTCTGACTTCGGAAAGATCATACAGATGGATATGACCATGAATCAGGTACTTAGGCTTGAAAAAACGCATAAACCATAGGAAAGCCCGGAATCCGCGGTGGCACAGATCATCTTTATCGTGGATTCCTTCCGGTGAAGCATGGGTTAAAAAAATGTCCAAATATCTGCCGTGGAAAATTTTGTGAAAAAAAAGTTTCGGTATCAGTTTGATTATTTCCCAATTCATCTGAGAATTTGTATATTGATTTTCACCGTTATTGTACCGCATCGATCCGCCGACGCCCGCTATGATGAGACTGCCTTCTTTTATTATCCGGGAAGCGATATGCACAGATCCGGTCGCGTAAGAATAATCCAAATTCATATCCAAATCAAAATGGCCGGCGAAACCTTTTTGAAAGCGGGAAAAACCTTTTAAATTATGATTCCCGAAGACAAAAAATAAGGGTTTGTTTAAACTAGAAACGATAAAATCGAGGTAATCCAAAGGAAGATCGCCTGCGCTTAAGATGAGGTCTACATCGGCAAAACGTTCTTTGATCGAATTGCTGTAAACGAGCGGATCAATTTGATCGGATATGCAGAGAATTTTCATGTTTTTATCAACATGTTCATTTTTTTGCTGTCCCTGATGGTTTGACCTGTTTAAAAAGAGTTTGAAGCTGATCTTTATCGAAAAGTTCTATCGGGCGGGAATCGGAAAATTCCTGCGCGGCTCTTGTGAATCCCGAACTTGTTACCACGGCGCAACGGGTCATATTTTGGTTTTTCATGTCTTCCAGAACGGCGCGGATTTTTGTTTCGTCAACCATTTCGGGCATCCGGAAAAAACGGATGAGCCGGGGCATTTTTCTCGTATTGCGCCACTTTGCGTTATCATTTTCGATAGCGATGATTTCACAGCCATTGTTAATCGTTTTACAATCCTGCACGGAAAGACTCATGGCCTGTGAAACGAGGACTTTACAAATTTCAGGAAATTCACTTTGGTTGGATGTCAGATAATCCTTCATTTTATCATCCTGCCGGAATTCTTGATATTGGGCCAGCTTTTCGGCTACATCCCTGAAATTATTTTTGGCGGCATATATTTTATCCCACTGAACCATCGCCTTATCGATTTCCCGAATTTTTTCATAACACATGGCAAGAAAATACCGTGCATAAAGGGCATCCTGACTGCTTTCGTTTGTAACGGCTTTTACGGCCCGCTCAAGTTCGGGAATGGCTTTTTCCGGGGCATTCATGGTCATATAACAGCTTCCCCGTTCTACAAGGGCTTTTATTTTAAATTGAGCGTCCCGCTGGGCTTTTTCAAAAGAATTCAAGGCCGCGGAAAAATCCTTTGTTTCTTTCTGGAGTTTCCCCAAATAATAATACGCCTGAAAATTATCCTGCTGCAATTTCAAGGTTTGTTCAAGTTCGGATTTAGCATCGTTGTGTTTTTTTTCCTTGTACAGCATGACTCCCAATTCATAGTGGATTTTTCCGTCTTTCGGACTTAATTCCGCCGCCTTCCGGAAGTATTTTTCGGCCATATCGGTCCGGTTCCGCTCGGAAAAAAGTTTTCCCGTCCAATAATAATTATCCGCGTTTTTGGGATCCAGTTTGATCAATAAAACATATTCCTTTAAAGCCTCTTCAATCTGATTGAATTTTACAAAAAGCTGGGCCATCGATTTTCGGAATTCTGGTTCCGGAATAGTTTTTCCAAAAACGCCGATTTGATTCACCGTCTTAAATTCGAGGAGGGCAAGTTCCGCCTTATTTTCCGCTAAATACGCCTTCCCCAAATAGTAATGGGCCTCCGCGTTTCGGGGTTCTTTGGCAATGATCATTTTCGCGGTTTTGATGGCCGTTTGGGTTTTACCGGTTTTAAGCAGGTTTTCCAGGGCTTCGACCTTTTTTGGGGCCACAAACATTCTCACCAGTATAAACGCTAAAATACCGATGCCGACGGCCAGTACGCCGATAATTACAATAATGATGATCATAACTGTTCCTAATTTAATAGTACTTGTACTATTATTAGAGTAATTGCTTTAAGCCATCATGTCAAACCATAAATGGTGTATCCTTTCGAGTCGCCCGAATCTTTTATTATAAAAGATGATATGTAATTATACCGATAAAGAAGATGATGGAGTAATGTTATGAAAAAACAGGTTTTGTCCTTGCTGTGTTTTTTTATGTTGGGAAGTTTTCTTTTTGCGCAGGCTTCTTTTGTGAAAGGTGAGGAATTTTTTCTGCAGAATAAACCTGATGAAGCGCTTCCCTATCTTCAACAAGCCGTTTTGGAGGATTCTGCCCACGTCCAGGCCGCGCTTTATCTGGGAATAGCCTATCAGCAGCTCAATAGGTTCGATGAAGCTATCGCGGCTTACCGGAGGATTTTGCCCAGGGCGGGGAATCAGACTGCGCTGGTCGCGTTTAATCTTGGCAATGTCTATTTCAGCCGGGGAAACGCGGCTTTTGCGGAACAATATTACAGTCAGGCAATCAATGCCGATCCTGTTTATGCGTCGGCTTATTTAAACCGGGCAAATACAAAGATTAAAAACGGAATGCTGCAAGACAGTATCCCTGATTATGAACAGTATTTGTCTTTAGAACCGAATTCCCCGAAAAAAGGACAAATCGAATCCTTAATAGCTTTTATTAAAAATGAAGCCGCCGCCGAAGAAGCGCGGAGGATTGCCGCGGAAGCCGAAGCAAGAGCCGAAGCGGAACGGAGACAGAGGCTTTTGAATGAGGTTTCCGCGTCTCTCCAGGCCGCGGCGGAAAATGCTCAAGGGTTGTCTTCGGGAGCCGAAAGCGTTCAAGGGTATGAAGGGGAATTTGAGTTGGAATAGATTTCATAATCCGTGATCGGTTATAATTACGGTATTGGAATTGAGGAGAATCGTTTGTACATTGATAGGAAAAAGATCATTATTATCAGCGCTGCGGCGGTAGTGTTCATAGCGCTTGTTGTCGGTGCGGTATTGTTGTTCCGGGGAAAGCCTGGGCAAGATACCGTGAGCGGCGGCAATTCTGTGCGTGTCAACACTCTTGCTTTGGCGAAAGAATATATTGAAAGAGGCGAACATCAGCGGGCTTTGGATCTGCTGGATGCTTTGCTTATCGCGGATACCTATGATGCCGATGCCAGAACGCTTCGGGATGAAGCAATAGCCGGAAATAAAAGGGAGCGGGAAGCGGCGCAGTCGGCGGCACAGTCTGCGGCACAATCGGCCAGGGGTCCCGAAAATCAATTTTCTTCTTTTTTAAGCGCGGAAGATATTGCCGCTCAACGCAGGCTTGAAGAAGAACAGCGCCGTCTTGATGAAGACCGCCGAAGGGCGAGGGAAGCGGAACGGGCCCGCCTGGAAGCGGAAGCTGAGGCAAACGCGCAAAGAGAGGCCGAACGGCGCATAGCCGCGGCGGCGGAAGCGGAGCGGCGGAAAGCTGAAGAAGAAGAATTGGCCCGTAAATCCCGGGAACTCCAAAATCAGATGAAGGCTGTCAATGATCTTGTTTTACAAGGACGGGCTGCCCTGGAAGAAAATGATTATTCCGCTGCTTCATCTTCATTTGATGAAGCGCTGTCCAGGGTTCCCTCTGGAGAAAACCGTTTTGAAGCCCAGAAACTTGCCGACATTGGCGAAGCCTATTATGAACATTATTCCAACAATCTCGGCACTGCGGAAGGGGAGGAATCCCGGAAACAAGCTGTCAATTTTGCATGGAATGCCATTAACAAGGATCCGTCGCAGGCTTTGCCCCATTATACCCTTGGGAAAATTTACAACGATTTAAAGCAGTGGGACAATGCCGCAAATGAATTACAAGCAGCCGTCCGCCTTGACCCGAACAATTACCTCTACAGTTATAATCTTGGCAAGGTCTATTTCAGCGCCGGAAAATTTGCCGATGCCCGGCAGTCTTTTGAATCGGCAGTACACCTGAACCCGAATCATGAGCTGAGCTGGTACAATTTGGGCGGAACGCTCCGAATGCTGCGACGTCCGGACGATGCTCTTGCCGCGTATAGAAAGGCCGCATCGGTAAAACCTGATCACGCGGGAAGCCACAGGGAAATAGGCCGCCTCCTTTCCGCTAAAGGAGACCACAGCGGCGCGGTTGATTCCTTTAACAAGGCTTTGCAGCATAACCCGAATGACGCGGCTTCTTTGCGGGAACTGGGAACCGTTCAGAATGCTTCCGGCGATTTCGCGTCCGCGGAAGCATCGTTCAATAAATCATTGCAGATTGCACCGAATGATTATCAGACAAATCATAATTTAGCGCTTGTAAAACTAGCACTGCGTAAAAACGATGAAGCGGCCGCGTTTGCTCAAAAGGCGGCTGACGGCGTTCCTTCCAACGCGATGTATCATTATACATTAGGACTTGCCTTTGAAAGTTTGGGAAATATTGACGGGGCTATTTCAAGCTATACCAGAGCCGCGTCCCTCGATAAAAATTATATTCTTCCGAGAAATAATCTTGGCAGGATTTATACCGACAATGGGTTTCCTCATCAAGCTCTGCCGTATCTTCTTGAGGCTTATGCCATTAATCCTTCCGCGTATGACGTTAATAACAATCTTGGACATGCTTACGTGATGGAAGAAAACTGGATAAAGAGCATAGAACATTATGAAAAAGCTCTTTCTGTTCAGCCAGGCAATACAACCGTCAGGTTAAACCTGGCACGCGCTTATGCGGGAGCGGGGAACCTTAATTCCGCCAAGGATGCCTATCTTGCTTTAATAAAACTTGAACCTGAAAATTGGGATGCTGTTTTTGAACTTGGAAAGGTGTATGCAACACTAAACGATACGGCTAATGCCGGAAAATATCTTGCGGAATTATTGGAACAGAATCCCAATTATACAAAAAGAACAGAAGCGGAGATTATTTTAGGAGCATTGTAGTGCAGTCAAAAAATATTCAAAAATGGGTCTTTGGAATAATTCTTGCCGCGTTGTTTCTTGTAGTATGCAAATTATTTTCTCCTTTTTTCTCGGTTCTCTTGTGGTCTACGCTGCTCTATATTTTATTTAATCCCTTACATCATAAAATTGCCGCGAAAATAAAATCCGCCGGCATGAGAGGCCGAATCGCGAAAACCTGTCTCGCGGCATTGTTTGCGTTTTGCACGGTTGTTTTAATCGCCGTACCTTTGTCGTTTATTGCATACGAATTTTTTGTACAGATACGGGAACTTGCCCGTTCCGCTTCCGCAATGTTTGATAAAAATCCGGAATTCTTTTCAAATATAAATTCGGATATTTCCCATTTTGTGTTCCGAATAACGGGAGGTAATATTTCTATTCCGCCTGAACAAATCTCGGATCATGCCAGATCAATCATAGGCCAAAGTGTTCAATGGTCTTTGGAAGCAGGATCGGGAATTATAAAAAATGTGGGGAATTTTTTTATCAATCTTCTTTTTATGATTTTCTGCCTTTTCTTCTTTTACCTTGACGGGGCGCATTTGGGAAAACTTGTTACTAGTACGATTTTTATCCGGCGTGATTACATGCAGGCGCTTGTCAGCAAGTTTAAAGATACAACCCGCAGTTTGTTTTTGGGATATATCCTTGTTGCTCTTATACAGGGAATGGCTGCTTTCATCATTTTCTCGATTTTCCGTGTGGAAAGTTCTTTGGTGTTTGCAATACTGACGCTTATTTGCGCGTTCATTCCCATGCTTGGAGCCGGTGTTGTTTGGCTGCCTTTGGGAATCTTCATGCTTTTGAACGGAGAATTAGTCAAAGGTGCGGTGTTTATGATTTTGTGCGGCGGGATTGTTTCAATGTTGGATAATTTTTTACGGCCGCTGTTTTTAAAAGACCGGGTAAAACTTCACCCTCTCGTGATCTTTTTTTCCATACTTGGAGGAATCGTTTCCTTTGGATTCAACGGATTGGTTTTGGGTCCTATGCTTGTTATCATTTTTTTAACCGTATTAGATTTATTTTTAAACGAGCATAAGATTGTAACATGAACGAATTTGCTGCAAAAACTGGAGTTTTGTGACAGCCTCGTGAATATCATGATGTTAATCTGAAAACAATTTTTTTTCCGCGATTCTTGTACAGTGTGTTTAATTATGCTATATGTTAGATATTATGAGTAAGCAGAAAGCATCTAAGTTGATTTTTCTTATTATTGCGGCGGTTTCTCTTGTTTTTATTCTGTCCTGCGCGCGTCAAAACACAACAGCGGGGGAATTGCGTTTGGGTTTTACGACGGAGCCCTCCACTTTTGATCCGCTTAATCCCGCGAATACGGCAGACGGCAGAAGTATTCTTTTTAATGTTTTTGAAGGACTTGTAAAACCCGACACCGAAGGAGTGATGCAGCCTTGTATTGCCGAATCATGGACAGTCGGGCAAGATGCGCGCGTATATCATTTTACCATTCGGGAAGGCGTGCGTTTTCATGACGGTTCTGTTGTAAGCGCCGAAGATGTTAAGTTCAGTTTGGATACCGCGAAAAAATCAGGATATATCGGCCTTGATAATATACAAGATGTTTCGATTGAAAGCGGTAAAATCAAAATAATCCTCAAACAAAGCGACACTGAGTTTCTTCCGTTCTTAACGGTAGGAATTGTTAAAGCGTATAATACGGAACGCGAAAAAAACATCTGCGGGACGGGTCCGTTTTTTATTGAAAGCTATAATTCTCAGCGGAATCTTGTGTTAAAAAGATTTGATGATTATTGGCAGAAAGGACTGCCTCATCTTGAAAAAGTAACGATTGTGTTTTTCGCGAATTATGACGCGCTGCTGCTTGCTCTCCGCGGCGGCAGTATAGACGGCGCGAAGCTGACAGGCGCAATGTCCGCACAGCTTGACGCGAAAGAGTTTGATATAATTGATAATTATTCGGCGTCTGTGCAAGTGCTTGCCTTAAACAACGCGGCGCCTCATCTTGATAATGTAAATGTCAGGCGCGCGCTGAATTACGGGCTTGATATTCAAAATATCATTGATGCCGCTTTTTTCGGCGCGGGCCATCCTTCGGGAAGTCCTATCATCCCCGGGCTCGCGGCTTTTGAGGACGGGTTGACGTATCCTTACGAGCCGGATACCGCGCGCGCGCTTCTTGCGGAAGAAGGCTTTGGGGAAGGAAACAGGTTAACGCTCGAAATAACCGTGCCTTCCAATTACACGATGCACGTTGATACCGCGCAGGTTATTGTATCGCAGCTTGAGAACATCGGAGTAAGTGCATCTATCAAATTAGTCGATTGGGCGACATGGCTTAACGATGTTTACTCCGGGCGGCAGTATGAAGCAACAATCATTTCGCTTGACAGCCCGATTGTTTCCGCGAAAAGTTTTCTTTCGCGTTATTATTCGACGGCCGCCGATAATTTTATTAATTTTTCCGCCGCGGATTTTGACAACGTGTATGACGCGGTGTTGACTGAAACAGACAGCGCGGAACGGGACCGCCTTTACAGAGAGGCGCAGCGTATCATTACCGAACATGCTGCAAGCGTATATATTCAGGATATTTTTTACTTTTTTGTTTTCCGCGGAGGCAGGTTCGGCGGAGCGTTAAATTATCCGTTATATGTTATTGATTTCGCTTCTATTTACGAAACAGGGACAGAGAAGGATTGAGTTTTATTTTTAAAAGATGCGTAATTGCCGTTTTTACCATGTTTCTGGTTTCACTGTTATGCTTTCTTATATTCAGTGTTATCCGGGGAGATCCCGCCGGTTTATTGGGCGGAATATGGGTAAGTCCCGATCAGCTTGAAACATTGCGCGAAGAAATGGGATTAAACCGTAATGTGTTTGTCCGCTATTTTGATTGGTTAGCCGATTTTATAAGGGGAAATCCCGGGAACTCGTTTTTTTTCCGCTCAGAGGCAATTTCTGATATGATTTCAGAACGGCTTCCCGTAAGTTTATCTCTTGCCTTTCTTTCGTTTTTTTTTATTTTTTTAATTGCGCTTCCTGTTTCTCTTTTAACGGTTAAACGGGAAGGAAGTTTAGCAGATCGCATTGTAAATTTTCTTACGGCGGCAAGCATCAGCACTCCAGGTTTTTTCTTAGGACTCATTTTTATTTTTTTATTTGGTTTTACTTTTCATTTTTTTATTCCCGGTGAATATACCGATTACAGCGAAAGTTTTTTTAAGTTTATAGGCTGCCTTTTTTTTCCGGCGCTTGCAATCGCTGTTCCTTCATCCGCTGTTTTAATAAAGTTTTTAAGAGGTTCGATTTATTCAGAATTTAAAAGCGATTATGTAAGAACCGCGAGAAGCAAGGGGGCAAGCCGTTTTTATATTTTGCGCCGTCATGTTTTAAAGAACGCTGTAATTCCCGCAATTACCGTATCCGCGATGATCATTACCGAAGTGTTATCGGGAAGCATTGTTATTGAACAGGTTTTTTCCATTCCCGGAATAGGCAGGCTTTTAATCACGGCGATTTCCTCAAGAGATTATCCTTTAATTCAAGCGTTAATGGTTTATATAGCGTTTATTGTAATTGCGGTAAATACTCTTGCCGACATCGTTATTATGATAATAGATCCAAGAATACGCCTTTCCAAGGAACATGTATAATGAAACATAACTTTGAATTAAAGGCGGGAGCCTGCCTTGGAACGCTTGTTCTTATTATGTCTGTAATAAGTTTTTTTTGGACTCCTTACGATTACAACAGCATGGATTCGGGGCAGCGTTTTTCAGCTCCAAGCGCGAGCCATATTTTGGGAACCGATAATTTCGGGCGCGATGTATTTTCAAGAATTATGGCAGGCGGAAGAAATTCGCTTTTTCTCGCGGTTTTCACTGTCGCGGGAGCCGCGCTCTTGGGAAGTATTTTAGGGCTTACGGCAGGTTTTATTGGCGGAATAACAAACGAAATAATTATGCGCGTTATTGATACGCTGAATTCTTTTCCGGGAATTGTTCTTGCTCTTTTATTTGCCGCGGTGATGGATACGAGTCAATTCTCGCTTTTTATTGCTCTCTTAATTCTTTTTACGCCCAGTTACACCCGTGTTATGCGTACCGGAGCATTGCAGTATAAAGACGCGTCTTTTGTCCGGGCGGAACGTATCATAGGCGCGGGATTTTTTCGTATAACGTTTATACATATTCTGCCTAATATCGCGCCTTCACTTTTGTCCGCTTCTGTCATAGGGCTTTCTAACGCGATCCTTGCCGAAGCGTCAATGAGTTATCTTGGAATGGGTATTCAGCCGCCGGAACCTTCATGGGGCCGTATGCTGCAAGAGTCGCAGGTCTTTTTTTTTAACGCTCCGTGGATTTCCATCGCGCCCGGGATTTTTATCATGTTAACAGTTATTGCTTTTCATATGTTAGGTGAAGGTCTTCGCCGTAGTTTTGGGAAAACAGGTTCTTAGCATGGAACATTTGCTGGAAGTAAAAAATTTAACGGTTCTCCACAAAAAAAACGCGTCTGTTATTAAGGCTGTTGATGATGTTAGTTTTTATGTTGATAGAGGCGAAATATTAGGCATCGCCGGCGTTTCGGGCTGCGGAAAAACAACGCTCGCTCTTGCCGTTCCAAGTC
This sequence comes from Treponema sp. UBA937, assembly GCA_002293455.1. Taxonomy (GTDB): domain Bacteria; phylum Spirochaetota; class Spirochaetia; order Treponematales; family Breznakiellaceae; genus UBA937. The sequence goes on along the minus strand of DBDH01000105.1, from coordinate 18,633 downwards.
TGTTATCCCAAAGATCGAAAATAACACAAGGTGAGATTCTTTATAAAGGGAATGATTTAGTTTTTTTAAACGAAGAGGAACTGTGCCGTTTGCGGGGTAAAGAAGTTTCTATCATTTTTCAGGAAACAAAGCAGGCGCTTAACCCGCTTCTTAAAGTTGGAAAGCAAATTACGGAAACGCTGGAACTTGGCGGTTCTTTAAATAAAAGAGAAAACAAAAAACTCGCTCTGGAAATGCTTGCGCGGCTCGAGTTTTCCGACGCGGAAAATATTTACGGCTCATATCCTCACGAACTTTCGGGCGGCATGTGTCAAAGAGTGATGACGGCTATTGCCGCGATTTCCGCTCCAAGTCTTTTGTTGGCCGACGAACCTTCAAGCTCTCAGGACGCGGAAAGTCAGGAGCGCATCCTTTCTTTGCTTTTGGAAATGAACCGTAACCACAACACCACTATTATAATTATTTCCCATGACCTTTCGATAATACGTCAATTCTGTACTCGTTATTTTATTATGAGCTCTGGAAAAATAATCGAAGAAAACGGCTTCGCGTCTTTGTCTTTTCCGCAAAAGCATATACAGGAAAATCCCGAAGCCGCCTCCGCCGTGCCGCAGATTGAACCGCTGGTTAGTCCTCTGCTTTCTGTCCGTAATGTTTCCAATGTTTATGTTAATCGAAACTTAGCCTTCTTTGGAAAGAAAGAAACAAAACCTGTTTTACATAACGTTAATTTAGAAATAAGGCCGGGGGAAATTGTCGGGCTTACCGGGATTTCCGGCTGCGGAAAAACTACGCTTGCAAACTGTATTCTGGGCATTGTTGATTATGAGGGAGAGATTTTAATCGACGGAGACCGTTTACAAAATTCAAAAAACAAATCCTCTCTTGTTCAAATGGTATTTCAAGAACCGGGTGTTTCGTTAAATCCCTTAAAAAAAATCGGCTGGCTTATGGAGGAACCACTTGTCATTCATAAAACAGGTTTCGTTTATAAGAGCGCTCAACTGCGCGCACAAAAGGTTGATGAAATGCTTCACAAAGTCGGGTTGGATGCGTCTTATAAAACGCGGAAGGTCAACGAACTTTCAGGCGGGCAGAAACAGCGCGTCTGCATCGGGCGGGCATTGCTTTTAGAACCGCGCCTCTTGATCGCGGACGAGGCGATAAGTTCCCTTGATGTATCGTCCGGCGTACAAATACTTGATCTTTTAAAAGAACTGCGTGAAAGTCTTGGACTTGCGATCCTTTTTATCTCACATAACAAAGACGCTGTGAAATATCTTTGCGACAGAGCTGTGGAAATGAAAGAGGGGAGGCTGTTTTTTCCTGCATGAAACATATACGCCTTCCTTGAAATTTTGTCTTGACTTTATATACCGTTCGGTATACATTTAACACATGACAGATGAAAACAATAAAGACAAAATCCTGCAATGCGCTTTAGAACTCTTTGCCGATAAAGGGTATGATGGGGTCGGCATCAATGCCATTCTTGAAGATGCAGAGCTTTCCAAACCGACGCTTTATTATTATTTTGGGAGCAAAGCCGGATTATTCAAATCGATTTTGAGTTTATATTACGGGCAGTTGGAAGATGTTTTGGTGGAAGTATGCCGCTATTATCCCCATCCCGAATCATACGAAGACGATGTCAAGCCTGTTTTGATTAATATCGCCAAGACATATATCGATTTTGCCCGGAATAACCCTGTGTTTTACCGGATGATGATGGCCTTACATTTTGTTCCCCAGACATCAACGGCAGCGAAGATTTCCGATGAATATCATAAAATTCAATATGAATTGGTTGAGGAAGTGTTTCAGCAAATTGCCAATGTCCATACGAATCTGCAAGGAAAAACGCGGTTGTCGGCATTGAGTTTTGTATCGAATATAAACGCGCAGATTGCGTTCTGGTTTCGGGGATACAGTTCTTTAGATGATGATAGAGTAAAACAACTTGTAAAACAATTTATGCATGGCATTTTTTCTTAATTTTTCTTAATTGATAGAAATGATAGTGCTTTGATGATTGACCGAAAATATGGAGATGAATTGTTTTGTGTGTGAGCATAATGCGTATTGTATACCGACCGGTATGTATATTGTAAAAATAAAATATTTACTTGCAGGATAATGAGTTAATAATAATCTATTATATACCGACTGGTCGGTAGAATATACCTACCGGTCGGTATATTTGTAAAAAATCTTATTTATCAGGGGTGAATAGACAAAAATTCCCGCTGACATCTGTCTAATCTTCAGTATTCGGCAGTGAGAATGAATCAATATATAGACCGGTCGGTATATTTTAGGAAATATCTATCTACTTGTAGTATAACAAGTTGTGAAAAAAAATATTATATACCGACTGGTCGGTAGTATATACCTACCGGTAGGTATATTTAAGGAGCGCAAGCATGACAAACAACATTAAGCATCGGATATTTTCATTAATTCCCGCCTTGGAAAAACATGAAAATTATATATCGGAAACCATCAATCATTTCCGAAAGACAAAGGAAAGAATCCTATGCGGTCAAAACCTTAAATCATTTGCCAATGGTCATCTTTATTTCGGGTTTCATCATGAATATGACCGCTGGATTTTCAGGGAATGGGCTCCCGGAGCGGATGAGATTCATTTGATCGGGGATTTTAATAATTGGAACAGAACGAGCCATCCTTTAAGGCGCATTGAGAACGGCATTTGGGAAGTGTCGATTCCGGAAGCGGAGATTTTTCATCAGTCTCGAATCAAACTGCAGATCAAATCGGGAAAACAGGTTTTTGACCGGATTCCCAGTTACATGAAGCGTGTTATACAGGATCAACAAAATCATTCTTTTGACGGTCAATTTTGGGAACCCGAAAAACCATTTTCCTGGACTGATGAAGATTTCCAATATGATAAAAATCATCCTCTTATTTATGAATGTCATGTGGGAATGTCGAGCGAGGAAGAAAAGGTAAACAGCTTCAATGATTTTCGGGATACTATTCTTCCGCGGGTAAAATCTTTGGGTTATAACGCTGTTCAGCTTATGGCTGTTATGGAACATCCGTACTATGCTTCGTTCGGATATCAAGTAAGCAATTTTTTTGCGGTGTCTTCCCGTTTTGGGACGCCGGAGGATTTTAAGTCTTTCGTGAATGAAGCGCATCGGCTTGGCATCGCGGTTATTTTAGATTTGGTGCATTCGCACTCATCGGGAAATATTTTAGAAGGATTGGGATGTTTTGACGGAACAGGTAATCAATATTTTTCAGGCGGACATCCGGTTTGGGGAACACGGCTTTTTGATTACGGAAAAACCGAAGTGCTGCATTTCCTTTTATCAAACCTGAAATTCTGGCTGGAAGAATATCATCTTGACGGATTCCGCTTTGACGGCGTCACTTCCATGCTATACCACGATCATGGCTTGAACAAAGGGTTCCGCGGTTATGATGATTACTTTACATGTAACACTAATATTGACGCTCTAACCTATTTACGGCTGGCTGTTTCTCTTTGCCGTGAAATAAAATCTGACGTCATTCTTATCGCGGAAGATGTGAGCGGATACCCGGGGCTTTGTCTCCCGGAGGAAGACGGCGGCCTTGGTTTTGATTTTCGGCTTGCTATGGGAATCCCGGATTTCTGGATAAAAGCCCTACGGAACGATCATGATCAATATGTTGATCTAGGCTTGCTCTGGCATGAATTTACGCAGAGAAGTCCCGGCGAGAAAGTGATTGCTTATGCGGAATCTCACGATCAGGCGATGGTAGGAGATAAAACGTTGATGTCCCGTTTGGCAGGCAGCGACTTGTACTATCACATGGATTTTTCCCACAACAGCCGGATTGACCGCGCAATGTCTTATCATAGATTAATTCGTCTCATCACTGCAGCTTTGGGCGGAGAAGGCTATCTTGCTTTTATGGGAAACGAATTCGGTCATCCGGACTGGATCGATTTTCCCAGGGAAGGCAACAATTGGAGTTATCGTTATGCCCGAAGACAATGGAGTCTGGCGTCAAATCCTTCGCTGCGTTATCAATATCTTGAGAATTTTGATAAAGCGATGATTGCCTTTATCGATCAAAATCATATTTTCTCGTATCGGCCTGAATTACTTTTTCATCATGAAGATGATAAAATCTTGGTGTATCAAAAAGGTCCGTTTCTTTTTTGCTTTAATTTTCATGAACATCAAGGTTATATGCTGCAAATTCCTTTAACCGGAAAATATCGCTTTAAAACATGCCTGCACAGCAATTGGAATATTTTCGGAGGGCATAATGTTGATGTATACGCGGAATTTGACGGCGTTGAAAAAGAAGGTTCCCGTTTTTTTGAATATTACTTGGAACCGAGAGCCGCTGTGATTTGTGAAAAAAATGTATGGTAAATAAAAAAGACCCCAAAAGGGCCTTTTTACAAAATCATCTCCTAGGGGATTCGAACCCCTGTTGTCGGGATGAAAACCCGATGTCCTAACCCCTAGACGAAGGAGACATAACGTATGATCAATACTATACGGAAATAATCAAAAAATGTCAAGCGAATTTCTCCTGTTTGTCATGTGACTTTTACTACCTGATAGGATTCAATATGTACCAATCGGAAATCCTGTTTTCAAGGGTTTTAACTTCATTCCTCTGTTCTGCGCGGATTCTTTCGTGAAAATAGGGAAGAATGACATGTTCTTTTATGGCCAGCCAGTTTCTGGGCAGAATATTGGGAGGACTCAGATAATCTGCCGGGGGAATATGGCCTAACAGATCCGAATAAAACTGAGGAAATACCGATTCCGTGACGGTTCTCAGCGCGGAGAAACCGTTCCCTATACCAAAAAGATTATCGCTCAGGCGGTTTTGTCTTGTATCAAGCAAGAGCATTCTTTGATTCTCGCTCTGGTAAAACCATTCGATAAAGGCTTTTGCCGCTTCCCGGGCTTTTCCCTTTTTGCAGATTCCCGCGTAAACCATTCTTTCATCTACCGGAATAGCGTTGTTGTAGGATATATAGCGGAAGGCCAGCTGCGAGCGGGTTTCTTCCCCCATAGTAAAGAAGTCATCACTGGTAAGATAAGCAAAGAGAATCCTGCCGGAAAGAATCAGTTTCGCCGGGGGATCATAATAATATTTAAACACAAAATCATCTTCATGCCGAACGCTTGTATTGGCTTCCTGTGTCCACGATTGAAGATATTCCACAGATCGTTCGAGCGCCATAGGATCCCACGCGAGAGGGCGGCCTTCTCTAAAAGAGGTATTGAACAACGCGGAAACCACAAAAGAAAATCCATCATTGGCCGTAGGAGAAAAACCCATATTGGTGTAGACATCGTTTTTTTGAACATTAAAGGTCTGCCCTAATGTTTTAATTTCATCCAGCGTAATGGTAAAAGGATTTGAAACAAGATTTTGATGTTCTTCGGAAAAAACGATTACCGGAATGTTAAAACACACAGGAAGAAGATACTGCACTTCATCGATTTTCCCCAGATTAAGCAGGGCAGGGTAGAACGCGTTCTGCTGGATTCGTTCATCGGTAAACAAATCGTCCATGCTTAAAAAGAATGTTCTCGTGGAAGAACTTTTCAGCCAGTTTCCTATGACAATGTCAGGATAAACAGACGCGGTGATAAGCTGCCCCGCCGGCTGTTCCATATACTTTGTTTCAATTTTGTACCGGTCTTGAATAAGATTAAATTCTTCCGCATAGATGGCGAGTTCCGGCTGGTCGGTCCAAAGGATGGCGGTTTCTTCCTGAAAAAAACCGCAGGATGTGAAAGCAAGAATAATAACTATTGATAAAACGATAAGTTTGCGCATAATCAAATCCTATTGTTGGTCTTCCATGCTTGTCAATCCTTTGCCGCCGGGTTATGATATAAACAATGCAAGTACGAGAACCAGAAATCATACGATTGATTGAACGCATTGGCGAACATTTTAAGACGAATATCTCAAACCGTTTTATCCGGCCTGCTTTGCTTCAGCTTCCCCTGGATAAGCAGTCTTGGGATCTCATCGAGGTATTGACGGAAAAAATCGAGCAGTACCGCTATCAGGGTTTTCATTTGGATGAATTGTACCGCCAGATCGCGGCGGCGGCCCGCTTCGTATCCCTCTCCCGCAGGGAAATTGTTCCCACTCTCAGAAACCGTTTAGGCGGCGGCAGCGGTGCCGACAGAGTCCTTCGGGATATGGCGGTCAATAACTTCGCTTCCAATTTGCAGCTCTTTGCCGATTTATTGAACGAACTGTTCGTGAAACTTGTCGAGCTGGATAAAAGAGAATCCCGGGGCCATGTTCCTTTGTACAAGCAGATAATCGAGCTTCAGGATATCGGCCGCCAGTTGGTGGGTTCCTGAACAATTCACAAAGCGGAAAGAGTAGTCAGCAAAGAAAGAGATACGCTTCACTTTGCTGACCGTTACTTGTTATTTGCTTGCTGTTCCCAGTTTTGCCGCCGTATCGTAAATGGCTTTATACACACGCGGGATAAGTTCCAGATCGATGCTGGAAAACGCGGCCCGCAAGTAATTTTTCCCAATCGCGATGGTCCCAATGCCGTGATTCTTGAGCAGCTCCTGCCTGAGCGTTTCCGCTTCTATACCGATACAATGGAAACTCATAAAGTAGCCTGAATTAAAAGGCAAAGGCTCCAATGTCGGCGGAAGATCGTTTTCGGCAATAAAGCGCTTCACCGCTTCATAACGCTGTTTTAAAAGAGAAAAGTTCCGCTCCTTTTCCTTCGCGGTTCTGGGATCTTTCAGAGTTTTCAGCATAAGGTGCTGGGCCGGAGTGTTCGCGCAGGAAACCGATGACCGGATGTCCCCCATCAGCTTTTTGATAAGCGCGTCATAATGAGTTTCATTCAGGCCTTTGCCGCCAAAAGTGATGAAGCCCATCCGGAGACCCCACACATAATCTTCTTTTGTGGGGCCGTCAATCTTTATTGCCAGAACCTTTTCGTGAAGGTTTGAAAAGCGGGCAAACAGGGATTCGGTATAAATGCCTTCTTCATAAAAAAGGCCGAAATACGCATCGTCACAGATGACAAGGACGTCCTGACCTGCTTCCGCCGTCTCTTTGATAAGAGAGGCAAGCTGTTCCGCTTCTTCTTTTGAAGGAGAATATCCTGACGGATTATTAGGGAAATTCAGTATGATCCGCACCGGACCTTTTTCCGCGGCTGCCTTAATTCCGGACCTGATAGAATCCATATCAAGACCTTTTTCGCAGCCGTTGAAAAAAGGAATCTCCAAAACGGCAGCGTCTCTGCGGTCGGCAAAGATCAGGCCGTAATTGTCCCAACAAGGGTCGCTCACAAGAATCGTGTCGCCTGAATCGAGAAAAAGGTCGGCTGTGTAGGAAATACCGGAACTGATGCCCGGTACGACGACGGGCAGGGAGCAGTTTTCCGCTTTGAGCGAAGGGCTTTTTTTCAGAAGTTCCTCTTTCCATGCCATGCGGACTTCTTCGATTCCCGCTGTGGGGGCATAAGCCGCGATTTCATGCGCGGTAAAACCGGGAAGACTTTCCGAAACAGAAGGAAGAAGCATCAGCGTTCCCTTGTGTAATGCCATACCGATTGTTCCGTTGGCTGTGTACGCCAGTTTTTTTGCTTCCCCCGATTGGGCAATAATTCCCTTGGGAAAATACAGCCTCTTCCCAAGACCGGAAAGCATCCGGCCCGCGGCGGTATCTTCCAGAATTGCGTTAAGTTCTTTTGCTAATACATTCATTGTGCATAAACTATTCCTTTCAGAAAGAAAAAAGTCAATCACCCTGGAAAAAAATCGATGTTCAGCTCTTATCATTGTTATTTGCTCTTTGTTCTCTGTTAATTGATCATTCCCGGTTTCCCGGTTATACTTTTCCTATGGATCAATACAGAAATGTTCGGGACATATTGGATGCCTCCAGGCGGGAACTCTCAAAGCGGATTATCGGGCAGAAGGATATGATCAACGGGCTTTTGACGGCCCTTGTCGCGGGCGGGCATGTGCTGTTGGAGGGCGTGCCCGGGCTGGCAAAAACGAGGGCGGTGAAAAGCCTTGCGGAACTTTCGGGGCTTAGTTTTAAGCGTATTCAGTTTACGCCGGATCTTCTGCCCGCGGACCTTACCGGTACGCTTATCTGGGATCAGGGAAAAAGTGTCTTTTCCGTGCGGAAGGGACCGCTCTTTGCGAACCTGGTGCTTGCGGATGAAATTAACCGCGCCCCCGCTAAAGTGCAGTCCGCGCTGCTCGAAGCAATGGAAGAGTATCAGGTTACTATTGGGGAGGAATCATATCCGCTCCCGAATCCTTTTTTTGTGCTCGCGACCCAGAATCCCATCGATCATGAAGGGACTTACGCGCTCCCCGAAGCGGAACTCGACCGCTTCTTGTTAAAGCTATTGATAACGTATCCAAGCCCCGAAGAAGAAGCGGCAATCCTCAATCTGGATCCCTGGCAGGGAGAAGGAAGGAGTCGGTATGATACATCGATGGATTTTCACCTGGATTATTCGATGATAGAAACTCTGCGGAAAGAGGCCGAATTGGTCCGCTGTGACGAGCAGATTCAAAAGTATATTGTACAGGTGGTAACGGCGACCCGGCCCAATGAAGAAAGCCGCAAAAGTCATGATGATATGTACCGCTATATTTCCTTCGGAGCTTCTCCGCGCGCGAGTCTTGCGCTTTACCGCTGCGCGAAAATCACGGCGCTCTTTGAAGGCCGGTCCTTTGTTACGCCGGAAGATGTGAAAGCGGCGGCCCTTCCCGTGATGCGGCATCGTATTGTGCTGTCCTATGAAGCGGAAGCCGACGGCATTGATGCCGACGGAGTGATCTCCCGCATTCTCGCCTTTGTTCCGGTTCCTTAAGAGTGTCCCGTGGACCGGCGAGAACTCTTAGCCCGTATTAAAACATTCCCCCTCAAAGCCGCGGCCCTCGCGGATGATATGCTCTCCGGGGATTTTAAATCAATCTTTAAAGGGCAGGGAATGGAGTTTTCCGAAGTCCGCCATTATGAATTAGGCGATGATATCCGTTCGATAGACTGGAACGTCAGCGCGCGCTTTGGAACGCCTTATGTAAAGCAGTATCAGGAAGAACGGGATATGGTGGTCTTCACCGTCCTTGATTGTTCCCGTTCCATGCACACAGGAAGCGGAGCTTTGACGCGTTACGAACAAGGCCTCTTTGCGCTTGCCTTAACGGCTTTTTCCGCGGAACGCGCCGGGCAGCCTTTTGGAAGCATCTTCTTTGATCACGCGGATGGACAATTCTTTTATCCCGCCAAAGGCCGAAGCCATATCATGTCGGTCATTGGGAAGGGCTTGGATTATAAGCCGAAAGGCGGCGGCAGCTGCCTGGGAGAAGCCCTTTCGCGTACCGCCAGAATCTTAAAACGGCGGAGCCTTATCATCGTTATTTCCGATTTTATCTGCATCAATTGGGAACAGGAACTCAAGGATTTATCCGGCAGGCATGATATTATCGCTCTGCGGATAAGTGATCCTTTGGACAAAGAGATGATGAACGCGGGGCTGCTCCGGTTTGAGGATCCTGAAACCGGAATTACGCTCCACGCGCCCACCGGCTTTGCGTCTTTCCGTTCCGCCTGGAATGATTGGCAGGATGAGCGGGCCGAATTGTGGAGCGCCATCTGCAAACACGCCGGAGTCTCCGCTCTTGAACTTTCCACGAATGACGACGCTCTTTTGGTTCTTTCCCATTTTTTCAGAAAAAGAAGGGGCCGATGAAAAGATATGTTTCTGCCGCTGTGTCATTTCTGTTCGCCGTGCTTCTTTCCGCGGAAACAAATCCTGTTTCTGTTTCAAACGGCAGCCGGCAGGACGGCATGTACCTTATTCCCCAGACGGTTTATGTAGGCGACCGCGGACGGCTGGTGCTTCCCCTTGGAGCGGCCTTTGCCGAAATAGAACCTGCCGTAATTTCCGAAGCTCATCTTCTGCCTGCCGCCGGTAATCTTATCATTACCCGGATGGAAATTGAAAAGAGAAGCGGTACGCCGCGTTTGTTTGTTGATTTTCAGGCCTATGCTCCGGGGCTCTTGGAACTTCCGCCTTTGATTATCGGCGTTTATGAGTTTACAGGACTCACAGTTTACATCTCATCGATTTTAGAAGCGGAAGGCGATAGGGTTCTTTCCGCCGCGGCTCCGGCTTTGCCCGTTCCCGGAACAATGCTGCTTATTTACGGCAGCATCATCGGCATCATCCTCTTTTTGCTCATCGTGCTTTTATGCGTTTTCCGGGGAATCCCTTATATGAAAACTTTGAGGAATCGGCGGCACAGAAAACATGCGATTCGTATACTCCGCCGTTCTCTTCATAAGATACGCAATTCCGTTGCGAAGAATGCCATGTCCGGCAATGACGCGCTCGCGAAGGCTTCCCGAAGTTTCAGAATGTTTCTTTGTTTTTTTACGCGCGCGAACTGCCTTAGCATGGTGCCGAAAGAATTTTTATCTCTGACCAGGATGATGAATCCCGCCGGGCTGAAAGGCGGCGAAGTCTATATCTTTGAACACACGGAAACATTGTATGAAATATTCAGGCATTGTGATGATCTTCGTTTTGGCGGCAGCGTTTACGGAACGGAAAGCGTTCTGCAGGTATTGAATGATATGAACCGCTTTGCCGCCGCCTTTGAATCCTCCGAAAAAGAATCAGTGCGCCGGGAATTGCCGCTTTCTTCTTATCCAGAGGCATCATCATGAGGATAGGCTTTGAACGCTTTTATTTTATCATTATTGGATTAGCGGCGGTTGTCATAAGCATTGTGATCGGCCGGATAAGAAAAAAGAATGCCGCGCTGTCTGTTCCGCTGGGGCCGCCCGGAGGAAGTTCCTTTAGGCCGCCTTTCAGTATTGAATTCCTTATGAAGATTCTGAAAACCGCGGAACTGGCGGGCGTGTTCGGCTTGTTCCTTGCCGCCTCAGGTCCTGTCTTTATATCAACGGAACTTGTGTGGCAAAGCCGCGGGGCGGATGTTTTGTTTGTTCTCGACATCAGCCCCAGCATGGCGGCACTCGATATGGAAGGACGCAGCCGCTTTGATGTCTCGAAGCGGCTTGTGGAAACATTTGTCCGTCAGCGTCCTTCCGACGCCGCGGGCCTTATCGCGCTGGGAGATGACGCGGCTCTTTTAATTCCGCCTACGCCCGATCACGAGATTTTATTTAACAGGCTTTCACAGCTTCAGCTTGGCGAATTAGGAGACGGGACGGCCCTGGGAATGGGGCTTGCCCTCGGAGCTTTTCACATCGCCTCTTCCCAGGCTCCCCGGCGCGCCGTTGTGCTTATCACCGACGGCGAGAACAACGCCGGATCGGTGAATCCTGAAACCGCTGCCGCCATGGTCCGCGGTCAAGGCGCGTCGCTGTGGATTATCGGCGTGGGAAGTTCCGGCGAAATTCCCATAGATTATGTTGATCCTAAAACGCGTACCCGCTGGAGCGGAACCTTTCATTCCCAATACAGCCTGGAAAGTTTAAACGCAGTTGCCGAAGCCGGCGGCGGCCGCTTGATTGCGGCGTCTACCAACGATGAGTTTGTGTCGGCTTTTTCGGAACTGAATGCTGCGGAAATGACCATAAGGCGTTCCGTCCCCATTAGAAAAACAGAAGCATTTCACAGCGGTATTATCATTCTGTCGGTTTCTTTAATCCTCATAAGCCGCATAATAAAACGTTTTATTTTGGGGGCATATCTATGATTTTCAATCATTTGATCTATGATCATTTGAGTTTTGATCAGCCCCGTTTTTTATGGCTGCTGCTTCTTTTGATTCCCGCGCTCCTCTTGATGATTTATCATTACGGAAAACAGCGGAAAGTGTTTTTTGCTTTCTTTCAAAAGTATGATGAAACGGAAAAGGCGTCTTTGATGCGGCGTTTAAAGGGACATCATATTATCGCGTCATTCTTTTTCATGCTGTTCCTTGTGTGCATTATTGTTGCCCTTGCCGGTCCCCGGTGGGGATACAGAAATGTAATAGACAACAGGCGCGGTCTTGATCTGGTGTTTGCTATTGATGTTTCCCGCAGCATGAATGTACAAGACGCTGTTCCTTCCAGGCTGGCGAGGGCTGTTCTTCTCGCGCAGGAACTCGTGAGGGAAACGCCGGGGATCCGTTTTGCGGCGGCTGTCGGAAAAGGATCGGGAGTACTTGCCCTTCCTCTGACAGACGATTCCGAAGCCGTTCTTGCCTTCCTAAACGGCCTGAGCAGTTCTGTTATCACAAGCCGGGGAACGAATTTAGAGAACTTAATCGCGGCGGCTGTTTCCGGTTTTGTGGATAGTTTTCCCACTCACCGGATAATCATAGTGTTTTCTGACGGCGAAGCTCATTCGGGAAATATTGATCCGCTCCTGGAAACATTAAAGGACGCGGACATAGAGCTTATTTCTGTGGCTCTGGGGCTTGAAGAAGGCGGCCCCATTCCGGCGGGAAACGATGTTCTCCGTAATCCTGACGGATCAATAGTGATAAGTTCTCTTCATCCTGCGTTATTGATGAATCTGGCGGAACATAGCGGCGGCATGTATATTGACGGCAGCAAGACCGATGCTCTTGCGCGGCTTAAAAATCACCTTGAGTCATTGTTAACGGAATCGGTTTCGTCCGGGTTCAGACGGGAACATAAATCATGGTGGCATCTTTTTGTTGTTCTGGCACTTGCCTCCTATGCCTTTTCCAGATGGCTTGAATTGGGATGGAGGAAAAAACAATGAGTTATCATCAATCGGCAAAGAGCAGTTTTTTCTTAATCGTACTGTTCATGCTGACGCTTTTCTTTTTTTCAGGCTGTAACAAGATAAAAGGACAGCTGCTTGTCATGGAAGCCAATATGCAGGAATCACGGCAGCGGCATATAGAGGCAATCTCGACGTATTCGGAAGCGTTACGTTACCCGGAATCCGCGGCTTACGCGGAATACGGCCTGGGGCTGGTATACCTTTTTCTAGGCGAAGACAATGCCGCCTTCACGCGCTTCGGCAATGCCGCTGAGATAATGGATTCGGATCCGGCAAGCATCGATGCGGAATTATCTTACCGTCTCCATTACAACCGCGGCATCCTCCATTTTCACGCGGGCAGTTTTGATGAAGCCGCGTCCGAATTCAGAAAGTCCCTCGAAATTGATCCGGGCCGGATCGAAGCAAAACGAAACCTGGAGCTTAGTCTGTTATCCATGGAACAGCAGAATTCCGCCGCGCTTTCATCTTCCGTAGAAATAGAAAATGATAAAGGGAAAGACAATACCCTTTTTGAATATCTCCGTAAAAAGGAAATAGACAGATGGAACAATCAGGAATCTACGGAAGATCAAGATGCTCCCTGGCTGGATTATTGATGTTGAACGGAATGCGGACGCGCCGCCGGAAAAATCCATACAATCAAATTCTTTTTTGTTTCATGGTAATAATGTTTTTTGCGTCATCTGTCTTCTCTTATTCCGATACTGATGAACCGCTCTCGGTTATTACGGAAACCGGGCCCGCAACTCCCGTGCTTGGACAGGAATGGAAAGTATTATTATTCGTTGACTACTCCGAAGCAAATAAGGTATCCGTAAAAGTACCTCCGCTCCCTATTGACACTATCCGGCTGGACCGCGTGAAAACCGAACCCTATGTTATGTATTCAGGAAAAAACGCGGGAGAAACGTGGACCCTTGTGGAAATCTTTTTTGTTCCCCTAAGAGCGGGACCTGTTATTCTCCAGCCTTTTGAAATCGTTGTACCGGGCAGAAATGCTTTTACATCCCAGATGGTTTTCCAAATTGAGACATCGGAAGCGGACCGTGTATACAATCCCCAATTACGCTGGGAATCTGTGCCGGAGTTCATTCCGGAAAACCAAACGGCTGAATTACTGCTCATCATGCAAAATGGGAATACACAAAAGCTCCCGGCAGATTCTCTTCCCGTCACTATCGACATTCCGAAAGGTGTAATCATGGAAAGGATTCCTCTCAATCCCCGGGACCGTTCCAGAAACGGAATCCTGCGTTTAAGGATTATCCCCTTGGAAAAAGGGACGGTGTTTTTTAATCCTGTTACCCTTGAATATAACGGTATGTTACTTGCGTCTCCTCCCCTGGAGATACGGGTTCTTCCCGCGTCTGCAAATCCCGTTCCGTCTGTTCCTTCATACACTTTGTCCGAAGAAGAATTGCGTTATGTGCTGAGCGGTGAGAATATTGTATCGTATAACAGAAAAGATGATTCACCTCCGTATCCCGCATATCTTCCGGTTCCGCTCCGGAAACAATATGACGAGATCATCCGCAAAACGGAAGAACTGTGGAAGGCCGGAAAAAAAGTTCCGGCTATGGCGGAAATCAGAAAAGCGGAACGCGACTTAACCGTAGGTTTTTTTCTGCGCCAATTCCGAAAGGAACTTGAACAGGAATTGGAACTTGGTGTTACAAATGACGAGACCTGTCTTCCGGTAAAGCTGCTTTTTATTTTGTGCGCCGTCTTTTTTGTTCTCGGCATCATTCTTTTTTTCCGCCTTTTTGTGCTTAAAAGAAAAAAACGTGTATCGTTTTCGTTTGTGCTTGTTTTTACTTATGCGGCGTTTGTTGTTTTTATTATCGGTGCGGTTGTTTCGGGCGGTCTTGGCGCCGCCGCTCTTCTTAAGCGTTCCGGAACAGAGGCGCCTCGTCAAGCGGTGTTATACAGTACGAATTCTTACCGGGTTCCGGAAGAATCCGGCGGGATAAGCGGCAGCTTTAAAGACGGCGAACCCGGAATCATTCAAGCTGCCGCGGGAGATTGGCTCTATATCGAAACAATCAGCGGAAAATCAGGATGGGTTCCCTTGAACAAGGTAACCCGCTATTAAGGGGATAAAAATATGGATTTTGGCGATATTCTGGATCAGTGGGACGAGTCCGAAAAAAAGAAAAAATCTTCTCAAAATAACACATCTTCCAAGAAGGCGAATCCTGATCCAAAGCCCCAGCCTGAACTAAAAAAAATCGATCCTCTTACGCTGTGGATGAGGCGTTACGGCGTGGAAGACAAGGACGCCGCCGCGGAACGCGGGGAAAGCAGCGCGGCGGAACGGAGACGGAGACTGCTTCATAAAAAACCGGACGCGATGATAGATCTGCACGGTCTTTCAAGGGATGAAGCCTGGGCCTCGCTCGATGCTTTTTTTAAGGATGCCAAAAGGCGCGGATTTGAAAAAATACTCATCATTCACGGCAAGGGAAACCACTCATCCGGAGAAGCCGTCTTAAAACGGACGGTAAGAGAATTTATAGAACGATGTCCTTTTGCGGGCGAAAGCGGGCACAGCAGCGTTTCCCAGGGAGCAGCCGGCGCGTCCTGGGTGCTGTTAAAAAATGTTAACGTTCCCGGTAAATAATTCTTCCCCGGCTTAAATCGTAAGGAGACAGGGCAATCCGAACCCGGTCGCCGGGAACTATACGAATATAGTGCTTCCTCATTTTTCCTGAAAGATGGGCTAAAATAAGATGTCCGTTCTGATTATCCAATTCCACTCTAAACATAGTATTGGGAAGGGCTTCCCGGACAACTCCTTCAACTTCAATTGCTTCTTCTTTCGCCACAATAACTCCTGATTATGCCGCGATAGCGGCAAAGTATATCGAATGTCACCGTTTATCGGTGGCACTAACTCCTGATTATGCCGCATCAGCGGCAAAGTATATCGAATGTCACCGTTTATCGGTGGCACTAACTCCTGATTATGCCGCGATAGCGCGCGTTAGCGGCAAAGTATATCGAATCCTCATTGCGGAGCAATGCCCGTTTATCGGTGGCACTAACTCCCTAGCTGGTCTGTGTTTTAATGCTATAAGGAATTATATCCCTTTGTCAACCGTAGTGTGTGTACCATAATGCAAATAAACCGAAGATAAATAGGATAAGTTTTCTTTTTTTTAAAAAAGATGTTGCATTCGTAAAAAAAATCATTATTATATAAATATATTATCCAGCTTGATAATAAGTATATTATTATCAAATAGAGAATGGACTTGACAAAAAACGGATTGTACGGCAATGTATGTCGGGTTAAAAAAATATCATAAGAAAAAAAAAGGAAGAATGAGGGAGGATAAGTATGGATCAGACTTTTATACAACGCATGGGTAAATCTTTATCCAATCTTAAGTCAGAGATTATCTCAAATCTGATCGTCAGCAATGAAGATTTTAAGGAAATTGTCGAAGGCATGGACCCGAAGGATCTGGCGGACATTGCCAGCGATGACATTGACCGTAAGATGATCGAAGCTATTGGGTCGCAGGATTTGAAAAGGCTCAGATTGATCGATTCGGCTCTTACGAGGATTCAGCAGGGAAAATACGGTCTTTGCATGAAATGCGGGGCGCGCATTCCCAAAGACCGTCTGGAAGCCATTCCCTACGCGCTTATGTGCATAGGCTGTAAAACCCAGGATGAACGAAGAAACCGCTAGGAAAACACTGATTTATTCAATCGAGAATTCGGCATATATGCCGCAATCAGTGTGTTCTTTAGTGGAAGGCAGGGATTTTTTAAGGAAGAAGCGCTTTTCAAAGGGGAAGTGTTGACCACCGCGCTTCCTTGCCGGATTTTCCTTCAAATAATTGGATGGTGTCGTAACCTGCTTCCTTGAGCGTTTCCCGTGCTGTTTCGTAGTACCCTGTAATATCTTCGGCTCTGTGAGCGTCGGCATTTATGGTTACAGGAATCTGCCGTGTTTTCATCATTTTTAGGATTGAAAGAGAAGGGTAGCAGTCCGTTGTTTTTCCTCTGATGAGTCCTCCGGTATTTACTTCTGCGACAATTGGCGTTCCGGTCAATCTGTCCAGAGTCCCTTCGGCGGCGTTTCGGTATGCTTCGCTTGAAAAAGAAAAAAATTCTTCATGCTGATTATTCTTTTTTATAAGATCGATATGGCCAAGTATATCAAAGTTTCCCGCGTCTATCATGCTGCTTACGGCTTCCCAGTAGGCGGACACATACGCTTCTTTGTCTCCATTGAACCCTTTTTTAATTCCTTCCGCCGCTTCTTCAAAAGGGCCGTCAACCGTGAAGGGTTTTGCTCCCTTAGGCGGAAGCACATAATGCACCGAACCGATGCTGTAATCCAGTCCCAAGTTTTTAAAAAAAGGATCACCGGGTCCCATAATTCCCCGGATATAATCGATTTCCAAACCGAGATAAACAGTGAGACGGCCTTCCCATGTTTTTTTCGCTTTTTGGACCGCTTTCGCATAAGCATAGAGTTTATCGTTTTTGATATGCCAATCCGATTCAAGGCCGGAATCTTTCGGAAGGGGGGCGTGAGCACTAAAACCGAGCGAAACGAGGCCTTTTCCATAGGCACTTTTACAAATGCTATCTATGTCATCCCGTCCGTCACAGAAATTGGTATGGGTATGCAAACAAGAGAGTTTCATATCATGAATATACAAAAAAAAGGGGAAAGCGGCTACGAAGTTGATGTTTTTAATTTTGCGCAGAATCTCGAAAAGATGGACTTAGTATAGAATATCACTTCGTTTACTGCAAAATATAGAGGCTGTTGCAAAACTCCNNTTTTGCAACAGCAACCTTTAAAAAATGCATGTTTCGCAGCCTTTAGGCGAGAAAATGCAGGAGCTTGGGCAAAACTAACCGAGTTTTGCAACAAGCTCTATATTAAAGGAAACGGTTCTGCTTTTTGATGGTCAATATTTTCCAAAATATTGAAATTTCTTTGATGTGTAATCTTGACAGGTGGTTAAATATGACTTACCCTTTTGATGTAATAGTTAATTATTGATTTTGATTATTTGCTTTGGTTAAAATTTAACTATTACAAAAAAAATTGAAGGTGAAATGAAACAGACGACCTTGGCCGATTTGGCCGCTTACGCCGGTGTTTCACCGGCAACAGTCAGCTATTATTTCCGCGGAACCAAAAAACTATCGCGGGAGGTGGAGCAAAAATTGGACGAAGGGGCCAGGGTGCTGCACTATGTCCCCATTCACAGCCGAAAAACGCCGAAGATCTCGCCGCAAATAAAGTTCGTCAATATGTGCGTTATTTTTGAGAATGAAGACACCAGAGATGATATGTATATCTTCTGTTTGATGAATGGTGTGATAGAATGTCTGGCTGAACAGGGCTACCAGCTCGTGATAAACCAAATTGTGGAAGACGACCCGAAATCCCGCGAGTTGTTTATTTCCGGGCTTGAACATTCAGCGGGGGTTATTATATGCAACAATCGTAAAAAACACCGCATTGAAGACGAATTAAAAAAACGAAAAATACCGTATGTCCTTTTGGGTTCTCCGGAAAAGGCCGAATCGGATTTTTATGTGGACATCGATATTCAGGGGGTAGGATTTCAGGCGGCAGATTATCTTCTTGCCAAGGGGCACCGGCGTATTCTGTTTCTGAACCTTGCTGAATCCATGCTTCAAAGCCAGCTGCGCCGCGAGGGTTTTATATTGGCCTACAAACAACGGGAGCTTGAATTTATTGAAGAGAATCATGTTTTTGCCCCCATCTCGGCGGAGATGTGTTATAGAATTACCACGGAATTCTTCATCGCAAAAAACTCCTACACCGCCGTTGTAACGTCAAACGAGATTCAGGC
>DBDH01000089.1 GCA_002293455.1 Treponema sp. UBA937 | reverse complement strand
ATGGACGGACCAACCGCGAGAATTGATATGGTGTTCGATCCCATTCCTCAGAGAGTGAACGGCGTAGATACCTGGCTGGTAAAAATGGCGGTTCCTGTAATCAATCCCAGAACCGGAGAGACGGTGGCGCGGGTCGGCTGTTTGATCAGCATTGGCGGGGTGCAGACCGGACTGGCAGAGGTAGTCGCGGACAAGGGCGAAGAAGTTTCAACCATGATGGTGTACACAAACACAGGCTTTATCCTGGGGCATGTGGCTCCTGAACGCGTCGGACGGAAACTGCTGGACGTTGAAACATTTGAAGATCAGCTTAACGGCGCTGACCGGGCTGTCAAGGAAGGAAGGCCGCACACCTTCGAATATTACTCAACAGTGGTTAACTCAAATGTAGAACTTATCATGGTTCCTTTTACCATCGGCAATTCCGCTACGACATGGACCGTGGCGGTAGGTTCATCGGAAGCGTATATTCTTGGTCCGGTACGAACAATGACCACACTTGTCATCATCATCGCGGCAATCGCCATCGTAATAGCGGCGGTGATTGTGTATATTGTTCTTAACAGCATGACAAAACCGATAGTAACGGTTGCGGATAATCTGAAAGATATTGCCCAGGGCGAAGGCGATCTTACCAGGACCATCATCGTCCATTCAAACGATGAAGTGGGAGATCTCGCCAAGTACTTCAACCAGACACTTGAAAAGATAAAGAACCTTGTTATCACGATTAAGCACGAAGCCGCGGCATTGTTTGACATCGGCAATGAACTCGCCTCAAATATGACGCAGACCGCCGCCGCAATCAACGAAATTACGGCAAATGTTCAGAACGTTAAAACACGGGTAATTAATCAAAGCGCGTCGGTTACGGAAACCAATGCTACTATGGAACAAATCACCGTTAATATTGATAAACTGAACGACCATATTGAGAGCCAGGTGGCGAGCATAACCCAGTCTTCATCGGCCATTGAAGAGATGCTTGCCAATATTAAATCGGTAACCCAGACCTTAATAAAAAACGCGGAAAATGTTACCGGTCTTACCGAAGCCTCCGAAGTCGGACGCGCGGGCTTGCAGGAAGTCTCGGCCGATATTCAGGAGATCGAGAGAGAATCCAAGGGCTTATTGGAAATCAACACGGTGATGGAAAATATCGCGAGCCAGACGAACTTGCTTTCAATGAATGCCGCGATTGAAGCGGCGCACGCCGGAGAGGCGGGAAAAGGCTTTGCGGTTGTCGCCGATGAAATCCGGAAACTGGCGGAGAACTCCGGCGAACAATCGAAGGTCATTAATACAGTACTCAAAAAGATGACGGAATCGATTAACAAGATAGCCGCTTCAACGGAAAGTGTTCTCAAAAACTTTGAATTAATTGACAAGAGCGTTAGGATTGTGGCGGAACAAGAAGCGAACATCCAGAACGCGATGGAAGAACAAGGCGAAGGTAGTAAGCAGATACTTGAAGGGGTAAGCGTGGTAAACGAAGTTACCCAGCAGGTAAAGGGCGGAGCCATCGAAATGCTTGAAGGGGCCAAGGAAGTAATCGCGGAGAGCAACAACCTTGAAAAGGTAACGCAGGAAATCTCCGGAGGCATGAATGAGATGGCGACCGGAGCGGACCAGATCAACATCGCCGTGAATCAGGTGAATGAGATCAGCCGGAAGAATAAGGAAACTATTGAGATACTAATTAAAGAAGTGTCACGCTTCAAGGTGGAATAGTTACTTTAGAGCCTCAAGCACCATGCTTGAGGCGATGCTTTTCGGGTACCCTATAAATAAAGGTTAACATCGTACAAAAGGGGCTGTCAGTAATAGGCAGCCCCCTTGTAAAAAACACACTTTCATCCTGAACAATAATCAATCTAATCAACAACTCCGCCGCAGAGCCTCTCACAAACGAAAACGTGCGGAGGTATTAAACCTTCACAACACGAATAAACCCCGAAGCGGGGCTATCGGGGTTTTTATGGGAGAAGAAGATATTAAATACAAAAACCATATCTTCAATTATTGGCAAATATGGTTTTTGTATCCTTTACGGTTCTTGTTGACTTTGTAGAAAAAAGAAAAACAGAGCAACACGCGCTTGATTCTTGATCATCCGGCATCAGTGCTGCCCCAGCAACCTCTACCAGGCGTCAACCATATCGTCGGGATCCCGGCTGTTCTCGGCGAACAAGTCCGTCGTCGCCCGAAGATCATCAAAATAGATATAATAGCTTCCCAGAGATTCCATAGGATCACACAAAACCCTAAATCCGGTAACGGTTATCCCCATTTGGTTATTGTAATGATAATTCCGCTGGACTATCCCGCCGGATCCATCCAAAGGCTGGGGAGGAATCGCTACGGTAAGTTTTTTCCAACCCTGGAAATTCAGCTTGCCCACAAACAATTCATAATCCCGGCCAAAGAAATCCTGGATCATAATTTTCAACTCATGATTAAAATTCCGTCCGGCAACCCAAACTGAAATCGTTTTCGTAATTCCTTCAATAGGGATCGGCCTAAGAGGATAAACCGTGAAACTGTTGTGTCCCCGCCGGATAAAGTCAATCCTGCCGCCCAATACACGTTCATCAGGAATATTCATCCCTTCTTCGTCGGGAATGGGCTCTTTATTCAACGGAGAACCCGCAAAAAGACGAGAAGTAACAACGCCTTCATCCGAAGACATGGACATCCGCCAATATCCGTCATTCTCAAACTTATCAACTGATATTTCCTTCAACTGTTGCTGAGCCGCATCAATACCAATTGATTCAGGATTAGCAGAACCAACTTCGGGCTCCTGCTGGGCAAACACAAATCCTGCCAAAAGAAATAATAAAGTTATAAATACAAATCTTTTCATGTTCGGACTCCTTAATTCGTGGTTCCCCAGATTTCCTGCATCCGATCCGGATTGACAAGATTATCACCGTCATAAAGCGATTCAAAGGTATCCGTCAAAACCTTGAATTGATCAAAATAAAAATAAAAGTTGTCTACTCTTTCCGTAGGCAGAGTCCAAATTCTAAATTTTACGAATTTGAGACTTTCAAGTTTGGGAAGCTGACGTTTTCCCTGGGGAATAACACCGGGAATAGCAACCAGCAGGTTATGCCAGCCTTCAAACGCAAGAGTCCCCATGTTAAGAACATGAACAATTCCTAAATAATCCCGAATATAGGCTTCCACGTAATAATCGAAATTACCGCTCCATACCCATATATCCATCTGTTTTACACGGCCGGGCATCGGAATTTCCGAAGCTCTGGCATCATCGCCGGCATCTTTTGCTACGGGATACACATCAATCCAGTTAAATCCCCGGCGGTCAAAACGTCCCCAAACACCCAAACTTTTTAGGGTTCCGTTTTCATTTGCGGGATTGGAACCAAAAATAGCCGTAGGCCAGGCAGCTACCGAAGCACTTCTGGGAAAATTCCCCTCATCCGATTGGGTGGCAAATTTACTGGCGCTCAGTCTCCACTCATATTCGGAATCGTCATCAAAACTTTCCACTATACGCGATTCCAGATTTTGGGTTATTTCATCCCCAAAGGCTGAAAATATTGCTGTGAATGCCAAAAAAAGAAGGCAAACAGCCTTGAATCCGCTATATTTCATCCCATACTCCTTTTGCAATCATTGGGAAAAGAAACCTAATTATGATTATATTTCCTTGTTTGACCTTTGTCAAACCTCTTTCCCGCAATTGGCTCCATTATTTTGAGATAAAAACAGAAAAACCATGAAAAAAAGGTTTTCTCATTTTATAAACTTCCAATTCTCCGAGTATCATCGGTAAAAAAGATCAATGTATTAAGGGTTTGTTTTGTAAAAAAGCGTTTTTTAGTTGATTTTTTTCGTTGGAAGAAAAAGTATTTTGGGGATGCATCTGAATGATTGAAGGCAGACTGATCAATTTTTCTCCTGATACAAGCATTTTTACCGCGGGAAGCACTGTTTCCCAGAGAGAATCGCTAAAAATCACAGTAACCCGAGGCGGAAATATGTCAGGATCGGCCCAGGAATAGAGAAGAATGGGAATATTTTGCCCTGTTATAAAGGAATCTTCGGAACTTCCGGTCAAAACGATGCATGAAATGGCCGTTTCATCAGAATAAGTACCATTTAAATCGATAAAAAGAGCATCCCCTTCCCTTCCGCCGTCTTTAAGTCCCCTTTCAAAAAACGGTATTCCTTCAGCGCGCCGTCCTCTTTCAATATAACAAAGAATTTTACCTGCTTTATTTTGAGAAATAAGGGCGGCGCCGAGTCCGGCACGGTAGAGATCAGTTTCCGTATCGGTTTGGACAAGCGTAAACGATTCGGATAATTCGGGATTCCGCGTTCTGCCCATAAAAAGAAGCACATTCACCGAAGGATAGAGCTGCTGATAATTTCGGGCTCCGTCGGCATAACGATAAGGGAAACAAACACAAAAAGGATGTTCCGAAACTTCCGAAACCGCGAAAGCTATTCCATCCGGGCCGATATCGTCCGCGACAGTGACAAGCTGAAATCTCCTGAAAAGGCTGATGGAAGATTTCATTTCCGCGAATAAGGTCCGATGTTTCCCGTACAAATCATTAAAATACTGATCCGATACTACCAAAACAGGCGCCCGTGAAAGAAAAATTCCAATGGCAATAATTAACGGCAGCGCCGGGAGAAAAAAAATGACGGCAAATCGCGGTTTAATCTTCATACTATTCTATCAGTAATTGTATGTTACAGCAAAACAATAAAAAGAATCAATACAATGAAAAGACAATTCAATCCTATTCCCAGCGCAAAAATGATGCAGGAACAGATTTCCAGTAAATGAGCTTTTGCGGCGTATGTTTTCGCCAGCTTTTCCGGTTCATCGGGAAAAACGGTGAATGCCGCTAAAGGATCATCCGGCAGCGCCAGAGGAACATCAATGTTTTCGGTAAAAACACCAAAAATATACCATTTTTTTCCCTTTTTGTGTTTCAATTCGCGGGGAAGATACAAAATAGCATCTTCCTTTACCCAAGCTGGAAGCACATCAAACGTGAGAAAC
Organism: Treponema sp. UBA937; assembly: GCA_002293455.1. Taxonomy (GTDB): domain Bacteria; phylum Spirochaetota; class Spirochaetia; order Treponematales; family Breznakiellaceae; genus UBA937. The sequence goes on along the minus strand of DBDH01000089.1, from coordinate 5,848 downwards.
CCGTATTTTTCTCCGTTGGGCAAATACCCTTGCATGGTTCCCGGCGAGAGGTATTTTTGCGGCAATTTGAATACATCACGGTAAGCGCGGAACATCCGGGCTTTTCTCCATAAACGGCTGTAAATATTCGTAAAGATAATTCCCGGCGGAACAAGCGGAAACAAAGGACCGAACATCGCGATAATCGCGGTAATCAAGGTAAGCTGAAACGCGGGCCGCGCGATAAAATTAAACGAATAGATCAATTCCAGAAAAGCTCCGAACGCGAGCGTATAAGGCGTAAGACCGTTCCAGTATTCATTTTTTTGCCGCCCTGCCCGGATTGCCCTGATTAAAAGGCTTCTGTGAGTTCCGCTGTAAAAGATAATCAGCAAAGGATGTTCCTTAGTGGATAAAAAGGTAAGCCTGTCATGTTTTATATCGAGGATTCCGCCGATGTACACATGTACCCCCTCGTTCAAACTGGAAAGTCTGTCAAGGCTGATGCGTTCTGGCGAAGCCTTTCTTGAGCCGGACGAACGCATCGTTTCATCTTCGGTATTAGGCAAAAGGTAGATGCGGGCATTTTTCAGATCCGCCGGTATCGTAATATCAGCATTACGAACCCAAAGCGTTTGATCATCCGTGATCGATTCAAGCCCGCCAAGAAAGCGGAACTCTTTCCCCCTGCTTTGTGTTTCCTGATACAGCCGGTAATTCAAAAGCGAAGACAGGCGCAGATTATCAAAACGGTTGCGGAACTTCCGCCAATTCCGGCGGACCCAAAAAGCGCCGATCACCGGAACAATTCCGTAAAAGAAAATCGCGATACCAAGGATAACTAGCAAATCATAAACACGCAGGGTATAATTCCTCCATGATAGAACACATAACTGTGGGAAGGCTTTCCGTAAACTGCTGGATCGTTCCCCTTAACGAAAAAAACACCGATGATACAACACCGCGGCCCTGCATCGTCATTGATCCGGGGGCGGACGCTTCTCTTATTATAGCACGGCTTGAAACATTGCGCATGTATCCACAGTATATTTTACTCACTCACGGTCATTTTGACCATACCGGGGCAGTATCTGAATTGATGGATTTTTTTCATCGGCATAAACCGGAATTCGCCATTCACAAGGATGACGCGGATTTTGTGAATCCCGAAAAACAGCAAACATTTTTTGAGGATCTTTCGGCAGAACAAAGGCGTTTTGCCGAAGTAATTTGGGCGCCGGTACCGGTTCTTCCATCAATTTTATTAAAAGCTGATGATGAAATTGGTCCGTTCAAAGTGATGCATACGCCGGGACATTCACTCGGTTCAGTGTGTTTTCTTTATCAAAGCGAACATATTCTTTTCAGCGGAGACACGCTTTTTGCGGGAGGAATAGGCCGAAGCGACGGCCCCGGGGGCAGTACGGCCGCCATAGGGAAAAGCCTCAAGCGCCTGCTCCTTATGGACGAAACCATGCAGGTATTTCCCGGCCACGGCCCAACTACGACGATAGGCGGAGAATTCTGGATAAAAGATTGGCAATCGTGACGCTATAAATCTACTGCTGATGATGCGCCAACTCGGAAAGCGGAATCGGCTTGGGTGAAGCGTTTTCGCCTTCGGTGTTGGAAAGTTCTTCCAGAAGTTCCCTGCCCCGTTTGGAAAGTTTCTGCGGAACCTGCACCATCACTTTGATGTAGAGGTTTCCCCGGCGGCCGCCTGATGGGACGCCTTCATCCCTTACGCGGAGCATTTTCCCGTTTTGGATGCCGGAAGGGATTTTCACTTTAATCTTTTTATCGTCAAGTGTTGTTACAAAAAGGTCCGTTCCAAGACTCGCCTGCGTTATGGAGATGGGAACGGCGCAGTACAGATCGAGGCCTTCCCGCTCAAAGTAATCGTGCGGCTTCACGCGGATAAACACATATAAATCGCCGGGAGGACCGCCGTTCGGACCAGCGTCGCCCTGCTTGGAAATCACCACGCGTTTTCCGTTTTCAACGCCTGAGGGAATGGTAATCGCTAACTTCTGATGCTTTTTCTTTAAGCCGGAACCGCCGCAGTCTTTGCAGGGATTCTCGATAACGTACCCTTCGCCGCCGCAGGTTGGACAGGGAGAGGTCATCGAGAAAAATCCTTGGCTCCGGCGGATTTGACCGGTTCCCGAACACGTATTGCATACTTTTCGTGAACCGCCGGACGCGGCTCCGCTGCCGCCGCACGTTTTACAGGCTTCGTGATGAGAATACTGGATTTCCACTTTTGTGCCGAAAACGGCTTCTTTAAAGGGTATTTCTATATCGTAACGAAGATTCGCGCCCTGCCTGATACCGCCCGCAGCCCCGGAAGAACGCCGCGCGCCGCCTCCGAAAAAAGTATCAAAAATGCCCGAAAAATCCCCGAAAATATCTTCAAAGCCATGGAACGCGGAGGAATTAAAGCCTTGTCCGCCGCCCATGCCTTCAACTCCGGCAAAACCGAATTGATCATAAGCGGACTTTTTTTGATCATCATACAATATTTCATAGGCTTCGGTGGCTTCTTTAAACTTTTCTTCCGCCTGCTTGTCTCCGGGATTTTTGTCAGGATGATATTGAATTGCTAGTTTCCGGTAGGCTTTTTTTATATCGTCTTTAGATGCGCCCTTTTGCAGCCCCAGAACTTCATAATAATCACGTTTTGCCACATCGGCATCCTTGTAAGAAAAGTTTCTTCGCTTCTCATCTGCGAATTGTGTTTATAAACAAAAGCTGTCCGGAAATCACCGGATGAATCCGCAATTTCCGAACAACTTTTCTGTTACAATATTCGAAAAACACACATTTGAGGAAATTGCAAAACTTCAGTTTTTGCAATTTCAACCTCTTAAAAATACGTATTTCACAGCCTTTAGGCGAGAAATCGCATGAGCTTGTGCAAAACTAACCGAGTTTTGCAACAAACTCATTTTACAACAGTTAATTACTTATCGTCGTCAACGACTTCGTAATCTACGTCTTCCGCCGTTTTGGTATTGCTTCCGCTGTCAGGTTCCTGGTCAGGACCCGCCGCGCCCTGTTCCGGACCCGGCTGCGCGCCGTTCTGTTTGTACACTTCTTCGGCAATCTTGTAGGCAACCTGCTTCAAGGCTTCGGTTTTATCTTTTATCGCCTGAACGTCTCCGCCTTCGAGAGCCTGCTTTAATTCGGCGACAGCGGCCTCAGCTTTGGATTTATCTTCCGCACCGACCTTATCGCCTAAATCTTTGATATTCTTTTCAGTGCTGTAGATGAGGCTGTCCGCTTCGTTATGAGCTTCCGCCCGCTCGCGTTCGCGCCTGTCTTCTTCCGCGTGAAGTTCCGCTTCTTTTACCATCCGGTCAATATCAGATTCATTCAGGCCGGAAGAACTTTCAATGCGGATTTTCTGCTCTTTTCCGGTTCCCAGGTCTTTCGCGGACACATGCACGATACCGTTCGCGTCAATGTCGAAAGCGACTTCGATCTGCGGTACGCCGCGGGGCGCGGAAGGAATACCCACAAGGTCAAAGCGGCCCAAAGTCCGGTTTTGGCTCGCCATTTCCCGCTCGCCCTGCAAAACCTGAATAGACACGGCAGTTTGATTATCCGCCGCGGTGGAGAAAATCTGGCTTTTCCGGGTAGGAATCGTCGTATTTCTGGGGATGAGTTTCGTCATCACGCCGCCGAGTGTTTCAATTCCCAGCGAAAGCGGCGTAACATCGAGGAGGAGTACATCTTTTACGTCGCCGCCAAGGATTCCTCCCTGAATTGCCGCGCCGATAGCGACTGCTTCATCGGGATTTACGCCCTTATTGGGTTCCTTCTTGAAAAGCTCTTTAACGATCTGCTGAACCGCGGGAATACGGGTTGAACCGCCGACAAGGATAACTTCATCAATCTGATCCGCGGTAACGCCCGCGTCAGCCAGCGCTTTATTACAGGGAGTTTTTGACCGTTCCAGCAAATCGGAAACCATTTGTTCAAACTTCGCCCTTGCCAAAGATTTTTGAAGATGTTTGGGGCCGGACTGATCGGCAGTGATAAACGGAAGATTGATTTCCGTCTGCTGAGTGGCGGACAACTCAATCTTTGCCTTTTCGGCGGCTTCACGAAGCCTTTGCAGAGCCATGCGGTCTTTGCCAAGATCGATACCGGTATCCTTTTTAAAATCATCGATAAGCCATTCCATAATGCGGCGGTCAAAATCGTCGCCGCCAAGGTGGGTATCGCCGTTGGTGGATTTTACCTCAAACACGCCTTCGCCCAATTCGAGGATGGAAATATCGAAGGTTCCGCCGCCAAGATCGTATACGGCGATGGTCCGTTCTTTTTTCTGATCCTTGTTGAATCCAAACGCCAAAGACGCGGCAGTGGGTTCGTTAATGATACGTTTTACTTCAAGACCCGCGATTTTCCCGGCATCCTTTGTGGCCTGACGCTGTGCGTCATTAAAATAGGCCGGAACGGTAATAACGGCTTCGGTAACAGCTTCGCCGAGGTAATCTTCCGCGGTTTTCTTCATTTTTTGCAGGATAAAGGCGGAAATTTCCTGGGGGGAATACATTTTTCCGTCAATATCAACACGGACATCATCACCCTGTTCCTTTACATGATAGGGCATCAGTTTCATTTCACCGGAAACTTCAGCATAACGGCGGCCCATAAAGCGCTTAATCGAATAAATAGTATTTTCGGGGTTGGTAATCATCTGATTTTTAGCCGGCTGGCCGACAACCCGCTCACCCTTACTGGTAAATCCTACGATTGAAGGCGTGGTCCTTCCGCCTTCGGCATTCTGGATAACAATCGGTTCACCGCCTTCCAAAATAGCCACGCATGAGTTGGTGGTTCCTAAATCAATTCCTATAATTTTTCCCATGACAAACTCTCCTCTTTATGCCGCGGTTTTTCCCAAAACCGCCGCCTTCACTTACATATATACAAAATATTTTTTTAGGGCTCATCAAAAGAGACCCTTATTTCTCACTATTACTGTTCTGTTCCGGAATCCGCCGGAACATCGGAAGCATGTTCGCTTTCTTCGGAATTGTTATCCGAACGGGTTTCCGCGGGCATCAAAACCTTAACTTTCGCGCTCCGGACAACCCTGTCTTTTAAAAGATAGCCTTTGAGGAAATCCTCACTGACTATCGGTTCACTTACATCGGCGGATTTATCCATCATAATCGCTTCATGAATCTCCGGATTAAAAGGCTGATTCGCCGACTCGTAGCGTTTTAAGCCCCATTTGTTTTCAAGCTCGCTTACAAGCCGCTTCTCAATCATGGAAACGCCTTCCTGAAACCCGGAAAAATCTTTTGATACATCGGCAGATTTAATCGCCCTTTCAAAATCGTCAATAATGGGGATAATATCCAAAAGAAGACTTTGATTGGCGTAATCTATCGCGTTTTGTTTTTCCTGATTCATCCTTTTGCGGAAATTCTCAAAATCAGCAGCCTTCCGCAGATACTGATCTTTCAAATCCGCAACCTCAAGCTCCAATGCCGCGATTCTATCCGCCGGACTTTCCTTTTCCGGTGATTCTTGAGGCTGCTCCGCCGCGCTTTCATTGTTCACTTGTTCTTCATGTTTTTGTTCCTGAAAAGACTGATCTTCCTTGTGCTTTCCTTCGTTAGATGTATGCTTTGACATGAAAACTTCCTAAAATGTGATGTTATAATAAAAAGATACTTAATTTGATGCTCAATCGTCAACATTTTTCTTTTCTTAAAAATAATATAAATGGGTAAAAAAGTGAATACTTAGCGGAAAAATAATGTAAATTCTAAACCTCAGCAATACGGCGGCTGAGGGTAACACTGATTAAATTGACTCTAATCAGTATTGCCCTGATATGATGTGCTCC
>DBDH01000098.1 GCA_002293455.1 Treponema sp. UBA937 | reverse complement strand
ACGAGAACAACGATGAGCGTCCGTGGGCCGAACGCGACCGCTTCGGTACGCGGAACAAGTTTTGAATTTGATACCAGAAACCTTACGGTAGAATCGGGTGTCGTAGCCTTTCAGGGCAGCAAAGGAGGCGTGATGCTGGTCGGCGCCGGTTCCACAAGCACCATAAGCAATGACGGAAAGACCGCGGACCCCATTGAAACCGATGTTCTCGCGCTGACACCGCCTCCGTCGCCGTCAGCTCCGGCGGTAGTACCCGTGGAGGATTCCTCTGTGAATGTTACCTTCATTTTGACGTTTGACTGACATTTACCTGCGGAACAGCGGAAACGGAATGTATTCCGGCGGATTTTATTCCGAAAGGATGTATACTGAGGTATGAATTGGTGGAAAAACGCGCTTCTGGGCTTTGCTTCGGCAGTATTTTTTTCTCTGCTGTATTTCGCGGGGGTCTTGGAACCCATAGAAGATAGAATTTACGATCTTTTTCTCCGCTTCCGTGCCGGCCGCGAGCGGATAGATACTGTTGTATTTCTGGATGTGGACGATGCCTCTATTGCTTATAACGGCGTTTTTCCCTGGCCCCGCTCGGTTACCGCTGACGGACTGCTCCGTCTTAAAGAATATGGCGCGGCAGCGGCCATATTCGATATTGAGTACATCGATAAAGGCCCTCAGGGCGTAGATACCATCTATTTGAACCAGGGCCTCACTTCCGATTTTATCCGCAGTTTTTCCGAGATCAATTCCGCTCAGACCGAATTGATCTCGGCGCTTAAAGCGGACCGGATACCTTTTTCGGAAATTGATGAATATTCCAGTGAATTATCCGATCTTATCGCCTATGAGCAGAACAGCCTCCTGGAGAAAGCGCGCAGTGTTGCGCGTGACAACGATCTTTATCTTGGTGAAGCGTCCGCGTTGTTTGGAAAAAGCTGGGGGACATTGAATCTCCAGAAAGAACCGCTTGTCGGTGAACAGTCCGAGCGGCGCGTTATGGCGGAAGAACGTTTTGCCATCTCCATTAACGCCGAACCGTCCGTGTACTTGAACGAGAACAAGGACATTCTTCCGCCCATTCCCGTTTTTGCCGAGACCCTTGAAGGCGCCGGCTTCACCAATGTTCACATTGATTCGGACGGCGTCAGGCGCAGAATCTACCTTGCGCAGAATGTGAAGGATCACTGGTACGTTCAGCTTGCCTTCGCGCCGCTTTTGGATTATCTGGGGAATCCCGCCGTCGAACTTAACCGCGGCAGCATGAAACTCAAAGACGCGCGGCTTCCTTCAGGAACAAAAGATATTTCCATTCCGCTGGACGGCGAAGGAAGAATGATGCTCGATTGGCCCCGGGAAGATTATCCGGACAGTTTTAAACACATTTCTTTTGCCAAATTTTCACTTTTGGAAGATTACGAAGCTGAACTGGAACAGTATGGACGGGCTTTGTTGACGGCGGATTTGCATTTCTTTGGAGAGCAGGATACTTCCTTGGCTGTTATTCCCTTTATTGCCGCGGAAACCGCCGGACTTTACGACGAAGCGCAGCGTTCACGGCTCATGGCTCTTCAACATTGTTCCGATGAAGATTTTTTCGCCTTTGTCAATTACCGCACCGCCGCCCGCGAAAATATTCAAAAGATTTTGGACCTTGAACCACAGTCTAAACTTGACGCTGTCGCGGAAAGATTCGCTCTCGAAGCATCTCCTTTTGCGGCGCTTGTCAAAGACGAAGCCGATTATATCAAAAGCCTCTGTGACCGGCTTGCGGAAGATTTGATCGGATACAACGATTTGAAAACCCATATTGAAGAAGGAGTGCGCGGTAAGTTTTGTATTCTTGGACGTTCCGATACAGGAACAACCGATATCGGCGTAAATCCCTTTCACAGTGAATATGTAAATGTCGGTACACACGCTGTTGTAATGGATACAATCTTATCCGGATCTTTTATTGTCCCGTTGGGAATATTTTGGCGCATTCTCATTGCTCTTGTACTCATTCCTCTTTTTTTCCTTGTTACCGCGTCTCTTTCGCCGGTACTCCGGGCTGTGCTTGGTTTTTCCAGCGCGTTGTTTGTTTTTGCCGCATCCATAGTGATTTTTCGTTTTACGGGAATATTCTTCGGCCCAATCGGTGTGGTTCTTGCTGTTACATCCGCTGTCATAATCCGTGAAATTATTTCCTATGCCGGGTCGGACCGGGAAAAACGGTTTTACCGGAAAGCGTTCGCGACCTACACGTCGGAAGCCGTCGCGGAAGAAATCGCCAGGAATCCTTCGCTGCTCCAGCTTGGCGGAACCAAACGCCGTATGAGCGCGCTTTTCACCGATATTAAAGGATTTTCCACTATTTCGGAGAAACTTTCCCCTGAGGACCTCGTGAGTCTCCTTAATCATTATCTTACGGCAATGAGCAATGTGATTTTGGATATTGAAGGCACCATCGATAAATACGAAGGCGACGCGATTATTGCCTTTTTCGGCGCCCCTCTGGAGCAGGCCGACCATGCTATCCGTGCCTGCCGCTCCGCGGTGAACCTTAAGAAAGCCGAGGCCGAATTAAACAGATTTGTTCTGGAGCGGAACCTTTCTCCCACGGCGCTTTTAACCAGGGTAGGCGTCAATTCAGGCGACATGGTTGCGGGAAATATGGGTACCGATAAAAAGATGAATTACACCATCATGGGAGACGCGGTGAATCTTGCCGCCCGCCTTGAAGGCATCAACAAGCAGTACGGCACATGGATTCTTGCTTCGGAACACACAATCCGGGAGACTGAAGACTGTTTTCTGGTCCGCCGCCTTGACCGTGTCAGAGTTGTCGGCAAGAGCGAACCGGTCCAATTGTATAATATTTTGGATCATCGTGAAGACGCCTCCGCCGAACAAAAAAAACTTGTTACGGTATTCCACGAAGCGTTGAATTATTTTGAGCGGCGCGACTGGAAAAAAGCCATGGAAGGATTTTACGAAGCGGCTTCAATGGAAAAAGAGGGACCTGCCCGTTTATACATACAACGCTGCGAACGCTATATAGAAAAAAGCCCCGAAGCCTCCTGGGACGGCGTGTTTAACTTAACCGAAAAGTAAAAAGAAATACAGCCGTTTGCCTCAAAGCCTCCGAAATGTTTCCGAAATGTTATGGAACAAAAAAGCTCTGTCATCCTATCGTAGTGCCGATAAACGGTTCATCATTCAGAATCTTCTTTAGATTGGGAAGATTTCTTCCCGCAGCACAGATAACTTTTAGTCCTATTTTTGACGCGTGTTTGCTTGCTACGGGATCGAAGGGGACATTTTTTCCGGGAACCCATTCGTCGCCTACCATTGCGCGGAAATCGGCCCAGGAGATGGAATCTATCGGTTTTGCGTCCGGGTTCTTTTTGGGATCATCGGTATACACTTTATCGATATTGGACAGATTGATCACCTTGTCGGCGTTAAAACGTTCCGCGAGAAGCACCGCGTCGTAATCGGAGGAAAAGCCCGGTTTCCAGCCTGCCGCCGCCAGAACCCGGCCCACAAGCGGTTCCGCCTGGGTCGGATCAATCACCACGTCCTGGGTGCACCATTTTCCCATAAGCGCCTTGATAAGCTGAGCGTTAAGCCTCGTTGCCATGACGCCGATCCAATCCGCTTCATGATCCGCCGAGTTTTCGCAGATCGATCTATAGGCTTTTTGATAATTCCGGGCCGGACCGCCGCCGCCCACGACAAAAATGAAGCGGCGTTTTTCATTCTGTTCAAGCATTTCGGTAATCAAAGCCAGAAATTCTTTTAAAAAAACTTCATCCACGGAATCGGGAGCAACTATCGATCCTCCCAATGAAATAACCGTAACCATATTTCCTCCTAATTCACGTACATTCCGGTAATCGCGACATCGGTCCAAAGGGAAGAATAGGAATCGAGGCCGCCGACGGCTTCTTCCCAAAGGTTTTGGAGGGCGTAGCCCCGTTCCCTCGTAAAGATTCTTCCGCCAAGGTCCATCTGGGAAAGTGTTGTCTCTCCTCTGGAAAAAGCGATGTGCTGGTTGTCCATGCTTCCAAAATAATAAGCGGCGTAATTCTGCCTTAGAATAATCGATTCAGGCGCGGCTCCCGCTCCGAATATGGGGTCAACGGGAATCCAGCCGAGACCGTCAATCCAAAATTCCGCCCAGTAATGTTTTTGTGTGTTCCGGAAATTATCAACAAGAACTCCCGAAACCGGCAGAGCCGGTATTCCCGATGCTCTTGCCAAAGAACAGAATAACAGCGCCATTCGGTACGCATCGGCCCTGCCTTCTTCCAGCGCTTCGACGGCGCCTCCGCTGTCTATGCTTTCTATCACTATGTTATCACTGTTGATCAGCCATTGATAGATTCTTTGGGCTTTCAGGTAAGGATTTTGTTCGCGGCCGGCAATCGATCTGGCCTTTTCAATAATCGAATCATTATTTGAAGGAACAAGCGCGGAAGCATTGGTGAAAACATTTGTCATGGCGGAAGCGGCCGCGGGGCGGACATTCTGGACTCGGACGGCTGTTTCTACGCTGTACACATCAACGACATACGAAAGCGTTACAATATTGGAAGAATCCGGCAGCAAATCTTTGAATTGAAAGAGTGATGTTCCCCGGTGATTTTCCACAAAGGGTTCCCGGTTTCTTGAAAGCAGTCTCGGTGCTTTCTGGGATGAAGATACAGAAGGCATCGGCATCCAAAGATAGAGCGTATTCGGAATATTCGATTCACTGACTCTTATATCGGCAGAGTAGGATAGTGTGTAACTCCGTTTGTCCTTAAAAATTTTCGTTCCCGGTCCGCCCGATACCTCAAAAAAAACAGGGCGGCTCGTTCCCCTGGGCGTTTCCACAATCACGCTTCCGCTTGCGGCTCCGTCGGGCACACGAACCCGTATTTCCCGTTCGCTCCAGGTATCATAACCGAACTCGGCGGCGGAAACTTCAACCGAAGTCTGCTCATTCTGCGAAACGGGCAGGGGCGTTTCCACATCCCAGTAAAACTTGACGGCGCTGTTTTCCCTTGATGTCCCGAAATTCTCCCCCTGAATGGTGATGAAAGAACCGACCGATCCGGCTGAGGGGTTCAACATCGTAATAACGGGACTTGTTCCGGGAACGATTCCTTTTGCAAGCTGGGGCATTTTTGCCTTATTGGAAAAAAGCGCCGCGTTGCTTTTTTCTCCGTTTTTGTGAACATATATGAGTCCGGAATCGCCAAAATCGGGAACCTGCAATAAAATCCGGTTATCCTTCCATTCAAGATACGCCGATGATATGGGCTGATAATCTCCTATCGTAATATAGGATTCATTCCGCTCGTCTCCAAAATGTTCTCCGTATATGCTGACCGTTTCCCCCAAAAATCCGACAGACGGATCGATGGAATCAATCCTGGGAAGATTCTTAGCGCAGGAAAGAAACAAAAGCGGCAAAAGAAGAAACAGAAAGAAGCGGCAAGGTATCGTCATTATTGATTAACATTCTCACTTGAAGGATTATCTTGAGAAGGAAGCTCTTCCTCGTAAGGTTTTAACATGAGCTGTATCTCAATTCTCATATCACCTTCCTCTGTTTGGGAGCCCAGGGGAAAGAAAAAGATTTGTTCGCCGAATTCCACCGGCATAGTCTGGATACTCGTGTAATAATGGACTCCCTTGTTTGGGACATCAGTCCAAACCTGCCCCTGAACCGCGAGAAATTTTAATCCATCGGCGCTGATATAAGGAGTGAAGCGGGCCACGATAATGATATTTCTTCCCGTAAGTTTGATAGACACAGGTTTTCCTGAAATGGTAGCCTTGGAATCTGAAGAATCCCAAATGATTTCCTGGTTAGGTTCAATTACCCTGGCGTTTATTTGTAAAATTACCGCGGTTTCTTCAAAACCAGGCAAAATTTCATCGGGAGAAGATGATTCCTGAGCCCGGGCGACAGCCGTTCCCGCGAAAAAGAAAATGAACAAGGGAACAGTGATTTTCCAAAAGCGCCAGGCCGTTTTGATGACCGGCGTCTTGATGACAGTCATCGGAAATCATTCCCCCTTGTGTAATCCGCGGCACGGATGAGAGCGGGTTCACCGAAACTCGTGAAATTTTCGGTTTCCGGAAGATTGATGATCATCATGCTGGACGCGTCTTCCTGAGCATCCAGGTATTGGATGATTCGGGCTAAATCGGCAGAGGTAATAATATTTTGCGCTTCAAGCGCCGCCGCGGAAGAGACAGCGGGCCGTGCTTCAAGCGCCGCCATCGTATGTGTATTCTGTCCCGAACGTGAAATCATGTTTCCGATAAAAGCCGCCATAAAAGCGATAACAAGGACGGCAGCAGCCGCGGCAGGTAAAGGCAGAGACACAGAACGGTTCCATCTGTGGGAAACGGTCTTCTTTTTTTCAAATTGCATTATGGAAAGCTGTTCCCAAACCCTGCTTTTTGCCCGCTCTTGCGCACGCTCCTGCGCACGCTCCTGCGCAGAATCAACATGTGGTTCGGTAAGATCATTTTCAGGATGCATAAGATTCGATACAGATTGATACTGTTTTAACAGCTTCTGACATTCAGCACACTGTGATATATGCGCTTCCATTTTCTCTTTCCAAGGAGACGGAAGTTCATTATCAAAATAAACCGAAAGCATTTGACGATCAGGACACATACTTAACCTTCCTTACCCATGATACTTGCCAGTTTTTCTCTGGCCCGAAATACCCGGATTTTTACGTTTCCTTCGCTGATACCCAGCGCCCGCCCAATTTCTTTATAGTTCAATTCCGCATATTCTTTCAATATCAACACAATCCGTAAATTATCAGGGAGTTTATCCAGGGCTTTTTGTACTTCTTCCCGGCTTTCTTTTTTAAGCAGAATCCCTTCGCCGGTATCTTGTTCCCTCGTATCTTCCTTGAACGCCCTTTGATAGGCTTTCCGCTCCCGTTCTTTCCGTTTCGCGTAATTGAGGGCCGCGTTTTTCACAACCCGGATTAACCAATATTTGGCTTCATCGGGATTTGGAAACGCCATGTTTTTTTCATAAAGACGGAAAAACGCTTCCTGGCAAAGATCTTCCGCGGCTTCTTCGCTGTTCGTTATCCGGTACGAAACCCGAAACAGTATCGGGAACACCGTATCGTAGAGTCTGCGAAATTCTGCCCCATGCGCCGTGCCGTCTTTATCTGAAAACAAAGTTTCCTCTCAATTGTTACAAAAATAAAATCTCAATGTGCTTTTTCATTCCCTGAGCTTTCCTGTACTGAGGTTCCCGAAGCATTGAAGGGAGAACATATATATTATACAAAAAATAATTAAAAAACAAAAGATGAAGCGGCCGCAATCTCTTTAAAAATGATAAATTTATTCATAATAACCATAAAGACATCCGTATTGAATGATATGGTTCTCCATTGCCTTTTCCAGTTCTTCTTTATTTGCCTTGCTTTTTATGGTTATTTCGCAATCCAAAACATATAGGTTAAATTGATATTTGTGCCGTATCCCTTTGGGCGGATTTGGTCCCCGGTATCTGCTTTTTTGAACGGCATTCCCTAAATTTGACAGCCTTTTATCTTTAGCCAAATTTCCGGGGATGATATTGACCGCGGGAATATTCCAAATCATCCAATGATTCATTGCCTGGTCTATATCGTCGAAGATAATCGAAATCGTCTTTCCCTTTGAAGATACATTCTTGAGGATAAATTCCGGAGAAATTTCTTCACCTCTGTGCGTATATTTTTGCGGAAAAATTCCCCCATTTTGTAAATCTTTACATTCAATAATCAATTCTGACGTATTGTGAAGCGAAAGAGTCATAAAACCGCCGACATGTGACAAAGCCCGAGTTTACAATGCAAACCATTATCCGGTTTTAATGCTGTGCGGCAGCAATCCGCTCCCGAACCATTTCGCTGATCAATTCGGCAGGGGTTTGATGTGTTGCCAACATTCGGGCCTGGAAATACTGAGCGGAAAACCGATCGAGAGCTACCAACATACTGCGGTGATAGTTTTTGATAAACGGACCTTCGACATCCGTAAGTTCGGGGATAGTTTGAGTCAGTTCTTCATCAAGAGCATCCGCTTCTTCATCAGTCAACAATGGCATTACATACTCCTTGGAAGATATTTATACAATTCCTTCCGGCACTTCATGGCATGAAAAACATTTGCGGTATCTTCATCCACAAGATTATACATGATTTCGAGCAAACTGCCGCTCAAGTCAAACCCAATAAGCAAATATTTGTTGAAGTATTTCTCCATCAGCCTGTCTATCAACGGAATTGCCATCGCACAATTAATGTCTTCGATGGTTACGCCATGTTTAAATGCTGACGGATTGCAACAAATATTAGTATACATCCCTCAAGTATATTCACTTATCTGTAAAATAACAATGGTATGTAGGAAATTGCAAAACTTCAGTT
>DBDH01000113.1 GCA_002293455.1 Treponema sp. UBA937 | reverse complement strand
TTGTGAAGCAAACCGTATCGCGTCGGGTCTTCGACAGTTACCCCGAGAAAAAATCGAAACGAAGCTAGTAAAAAGGCCATTTTTCTTGTCAAATTTTGAAATAATAATGTTGCATGTGTTGCATGTTATGGTAAAATACAGGCATGAAGCTCTATTATGACAAGCGCCTTTCAAATCCAACTTATTACATTCAAGAAGGATTCCGAAACGGCAAGAAGGTTACAAGTAAAAACGTAGGCAAGATAGGGAAGCATTCCGAGCTTCTCAAACTTACCGACGATCCGCTTTCCTACGCCAAAGAGCATATTGCCAAACTTAACGAGGAAAGAAATAAAACGAAAGTCACGCTTGAGATGAGACTTGACCTTAATCAAAAAATTCAATCCAGTACTGAATTAATCTCCTCTAGCAACCGTCTCAACATCGGCTACCTTATCCTTCAGAAATTATACCGAGCCCTTGATATCGATAGCTTTTTTAAAAATGTTACTGAAGATTCCAAAATCACTTTCAACCCCGACCAGGTTAACCGTTTCATGACGTACGCTAGAATTCTGGAACCGGATTCAAAACTTGGAACATACGACCACCTTTATAGGTATTATGAAAGTCCCGATTTTGAATATATCCATATGCTCCGAACAATGGATATCATGGAACAAAATTATGACGAGTACCTCAGTCACCTATTCCATCACAGCGAGACGATAGTGAAAAGGAATACATCCATTTGCTACTTTGACTGCACCAACTACTATTTTGAAATTGAAACAGGCGACGACGACTATATTGACGAGGTTACGGGCGAAGTCATCAAGGGTCTAAGGAAGTTTGGGCTTGCCAAAGACCACAAGCCAAACCCACTTGTAGAAATGGGGCTGTTCATGGATGCCAATGGTATACCTCTTACCATGTGCATCACCTCAGGTTCGGATAATGAACAGACCACAGCTATTCCGTTGGAGAAGCAACTCACGAAGATGCTCGCCGGAAAGAAGTTTATTTACTGTGCCGACGCGGGGCTAGGCTCGCTTAACATCAGGCAATTCAACTCTATGGGCGGCAGAGCGTTTATTGTAACTCAATCTATAAAGAAGCTATCGGAAGTTCTCAAAGATGCCGTTTTCAATGATTTCGATTATCGTCTTCTTTCCTCCAACAAACCGGTCACCATTAAACAGATGAAGTCCTTTGACAAAAATCTTGATGATAACCTTCCTTTATATAACGATAAGGCGTATAAAACCGTCTATGCCGATAAAGCGGTAGACGTTGGCTTAAGCGAGGATATCGTGCAAAAAAACGGCAAGATAAAAACAGTTAAGTCAAAAGCGCGCCTTAAGCAGAGGATTATCATTACCTTTTCCAGGAAAATGATGGAGTATCAGCGAGCCATAAGGAACCGGCAGATTGAACGAGCCAAGAAGCTGCTTAAAGATTTAGACCCGGACACTTATAAAAAAGGTTCTCATGATGTAACCCGTTTCATCAAACGTACCTCAACCGGAAAATCGGGAGAGAAAGCAACTGATACCTTTACCATTAATCAGGATGTTATTGCCGAAGAAGAAAAATACGACGGTTATTATGCCGTTGCCACAAACCTTGATGACGATACGAAGAAGATCCTTGCAATTAGTTCACAGCGATATAAAATCGAGGACTGTTTTCGTGTAATGAAGACGAACTTTTCCGCTCGGCCGGTTTACCATCGGAATCGAGAACGCATCAAGGCGCATTTCATGGTTTGCTTCACGGCGCTATTAATATACCGCTTGCTTGAAGCGAAGCTGGATGCCAATGGAACGCACTTCTCAACCGAAAACATCATTGAAACATTAAAAAACATGGAGGTCGTTAATTTTCAAGATATGTTTTACCTTTCTGCATATAGCGATTCACAAGTATGCTCTGCTTTGAACTCCGTTTTTGATTCGGGTTTAGATAAGAAATATTATCTGCCGAAGGAGCTAAATAAAAAAGTAAAATAATTTTCCCGACAAATTCACATGCTACATTTTCAAAATCACTTTTTTAAGGCGAAACCCCTGTGTCCATGCGGGGTTTCGCCTTTATAGTTTTTTGTAAGTGTCGAAAACGGGAATATTAGCCAGCAGGCTTCCCCCTGCTCTGCCGCGCCAGCGGCAGAGCAGGGAATTTTTTGCTCATTTGTTACCCAACGGCGCGATTTATCCGCATTTTTTATTGTAGCCGCTAAAAATCAGTCAAGCCAAGGGCAAGTAAACGCTTCGCGCCCTTGACTTCTGATTTCTTAGTGGCGCTATCACTTTTGGCGATAAAAAATCGCTAATTATTATTAGACAGGCCGGAGAGACGGCCAGCCGTTAGAAAGGCGGCTATATTATGAAGTCACCGAAAGAAATTTCTGACATTTTGCGTTATTCCTATGGAACATATGGATATTCTAAAATTTCCTTAGTTCCAAACGCTCCAGTTGCTACTGATGGCGTAGTTATGTTGGCTAGAGCGACAGAGTGCTTTTGGCTACTCGATATTATCATCAGCCATCAGGGCAATCCCGAACTTGATAAAGAATTTCAAGTCTGGAAACTGGAAGTTGATTTGAGAAATCAAACTGGCGTTGTGCGCGGGTACAACGATACCACGCTAATCATTGAGCAGAAAATACCATATACAGATTTTCCGCTTAAAAAATTAAAACTCTATCTGGTAGATAAAGTTATTCTGCTTCCGTCAGAATATTAGCCAGCAGGCTTCCCCCTGCTCTGCCGCGCCAGCGGCAGA
>DBDH01000078.1:9722-16311 GCA_002293455.1 Treponema sp. UBA937 | reverse complement strand
TCGCGTCAGGAACGCTTTCTTCACTGAAATCAAGCCGCATGAACGTCCTCATCGCATAGCTGTCATAGATACTTTCTTCGTTTCGACATTCTTTATTCTATCATCTTTTGGGGTATTTAATCAGCGTTGCCTTAGGGTAACACTGATTGCGGCATATATGCCGAATTCTCGATTGCATAAATCAATGTTTCCTTGGAGGACATTATCACTTTTTTCAACACGTTGCTCAATTCGTAATCATCGAAAAATACTTGACAAATGTATAGTATTAAGCCAATACTATATTTGGAGGAAGTAAAAATGAATGAGAATCAAAGGGAAATACTGAGAAGTGATGTAAATGAACATTGGGCACACTCTGGAATTGTTGAAGCAGGCGATTTTGCTTTTATAAGTTATTGTGTCGGCAATATAGGTCAATCCATTGAAAATCAAATTATTGGCGCAATTGATCATTTGGAAGCAAGATTAAAGACCATTAATTTAGATTTGGAATCTGTTGTAAATTTGACTTGTATGTTTAGGGATGTTTGGAATATTCCGGTTATGGAAAAGGTGTTTAAAGAAAGATTCAAAGGAAAATATCCTTCCCGAAAATCGATACAAACAGAATTTGCCCACGAAGGAGGCCCAGAGGGGCTGTTGTTTCAGTTGGACGCGATAGCGTTCAAAGGTTAAAACCTGAACTGAATGTTGAGTGAAACTAAAAATGCTTACCGGTTGACCTCCGTTCCCCGGCTCCTTAAAATAGAGAAATGGCATTAAATTGTGGTATTGTTGGGCTTCCCAATGTGGGAAAGTCTACTCTTTTTTCGGCATTGACATCGGCTCCCGCGGAAGCGGCGAATTATCCTTTTTGCACGATTGATCCAAACGTGGGAATTGTGAACGTGCCGGACCCGCGGCTCAAGAAACTTACGGAAATGTTTCATCCGAAAAAAACAGTCCCCGCGGTGGTGGAATTTGTCGATATAGCCGGACTTGTCAAAGGTGCGTCTCAGGGCGAAGGATTGGGAAACCAGTTTTTATCTCACATCCGCGAAGTAGGGGTCATCGCCCATGTCGTCCGCTGTTTTGATGATCCCGATATCGTTCATGTATCAAACAAAGTCGATCCTGAATCGGATATGGAAACCATCAACATCGAACTCGCCCTCGCCGATCTTGATACCCTTTTAAAACGCCGCGACCGCGCGGAACGGACCCTCAAGGTTCAATCCAAAGATCAACAAAAACTCGCCGAACAAACCATTAACGCGCTGAACAAAATCCAGCCCGCGTTGGAAGACGGCAAACCCGCCCGCTCCGTTCTCCTGAGCGATGATGAAAAAGCCGCGGTTTACGACTGTCATTTTATCACCATGAAACCCCAGCTCTATGTATGCAACGTCGATGAAAAAGGAATGCAGAACGGGAATCAATATATCGACAAAGTAAAAGCGCGTGCCGCTGCCGAAGGTTCCGAAGCCGTAGTTATTTCGGGAAAGTTTGAAGCCGAACTTGCCGACATCGATGACGAAGAAGAACGCCTCGCATTCTTAAGCGAACTCGGCCTCGAAGAATCCGGCCTTTCCGTTCTCATTCACGCGGCCTACCGTTTCCTCGGCCTCCGAACTTTTTTCACCGCGGGCGAAGACGAATGCCGCGCATGGACTATCCACGCCGGAGACAGCGCCCCCAAAGCCGCCGGCGTCATCCACACCGATTTCGAGAAAGGCTTTATCAAAGCCGAGGTCTATTCCTTTGACGACCTTGTAACATACGGCAGCGAAGCCAAAATCAAAGAAGCCGGCAAGTACCGCATTGAAGGCAAAGAGTATGTAGTCCGTGATGGTGATGTAATGTTCTTCAAGTTTAATGTGTAGGAAGTAGTAATTAATAAAGAGACGAGTTCAATATAGAAGCGCGACAAAAAGAAAGTTAAGAGGAGGGACGTTGCGACTCCTTGACGGGATAGGAAAAAACGCTTAAATTATCCTTATTATCACACTGTAGACTGTAGAATGATCAATCCGTAACATATAGCGATTTATAATCTTGAGGAGAAAGCCAGATGGCTGTAAAAACCTTTAAACGCGGAGTACACCTTCCGGAGCGGAAAGACGCGACCGCGGGGAAACCCTACGAACATGTTTCTTCACCAAAACAGGCAGTTATTCCGATCAATCAGCATTTTGGCGCTCCGAATAAGAGCCTTGTTGCTGTAGGCGACAAGGTCCGGCGCGGGCAAAAGATTGCCGACGCGGTTAATCCGGGGCCGATGACGGTGCCGGTTCACGCTTCAATTTCCGGGGTGGTAAAAAAGATTGAGCCCCGGACACAGTCGAATAATCTGGAAGGATTATGCGTCGTTATTGAGGCTGCCGAAGTTGAGGGCGGGGACGATTTCATGCCGCCGCTCGATGCTTTTAGCTGTACAAAAGATGAAGCCCTCGCGCGGATCCGTGAAGCCGGTCTTGTGGGAATGGGCGGCGCCGGTTTCCCGGTACACATCAAACTGAATCCGCCGCCGAACAAGCCCATCGATCTGGTGATTCTGGACGGCGCTGAGTGCGAGCCCTATCTTACCACCGATGAAGCCGCCATACGGCGAAATCCCGCTCTTTTGATAGAAGGCCTTTGCATCATTATGAAGATCACCGGAGTAAAAAGAGCGGTTATCGGGATGGAAGATAATAAGGCTTCTTTGGTTCCGGTTCTTGAAGACGCGATAAAAGAATCGACACGCGGTTTTGATATTACAGTTGAGCTGTTGAAATCGAAGTATCCCCAGGGCGGTGAAAAAATGCTGATTACCGCTATCACCGGGAAACAGGTTCCATCCGGCGGACTGCCTATGGATACGGGCTGCATCGTTCAGAATGTGGGAACCGCCATCGCGATAGCCGAGGCCTTTCAGCTTGGAAAGCCCTTGATTGAACGGGGATTGACGGTCAGCGGAGGAGCCTGCAAAACGCCGAAAAATATCTATGCGCCCATCGGAACGCTTATCAGCGATCTGCCGCCGGAATTCATGGATATTGATTATGAAAAGCTCAGGAAGATTATTTTCGGCGGCCCCATGATGGGAAGCGCCGTTCCTTCTATAAATATTCCTATTCAGAAAAATACGTCGGGCATCATTTTGATGACGGCAAAGGAAACCGCTGAATTTGCCGAAACGCCCTGCATCCGCTGCGGACGCTGTATTCGGACCTGCGCGTGCTGGCTTTCGCCTGTAATGATCAACATCGGCCTTAACTCTGACGACATGGACGGCGCGGTGAAGGCGGGTCTTCTGGATTGTATTGAATGCGGAAGCTGCGCCTTTGTTTGTCCCGCGCGGATAAAACTGGTTCAGCGTTTCCGGGTTGGAAAACAGCGTTTCCGGGCACAGCAGGCTGCCCAGGCTAAAAAATAAAGGAGAGAACATGGCGCAGAACGAAGGGCATATCCTTCTATCATCTAGTCCGCATTACGCATCGCCCATCAATTCCAGGATGGTCATGTTCAATGTGGTCATAGCGTTGCTTCCGGTATCGATATTTGGAATCATTTTATACGGGATGAACGCGGTTTTCACGATTTTGACATCGATAGTTTTTGCGGTTGCCGCGGAAGCGGCTTTCAGGAAAATAACAAAACAGGATATCCGGATTAAAGATGGTTCCGCGATTGTTACCGGTTTACTGCTGGCTTTGATTCTTCCGCCGTCCACGCCGCTTTGGATGACGGCTTTGGGAGCGGTTTTTGCCATCATCGTTGCGAAAGAATTCTTCGGCGGCATCGGGGCAAATGTGTTTAACCCCGCGCTGATCGGCCGGGCCTTCCTCATTATGAGTTTTCCCGCGGCGATTACTTCCTGGCATTCACCTTCCGGCTTTGGCGTTCCTTTAACAGACGCGATTTCCACGGCGACCCCGCTTAATATCGTAAAGATGGGCGGAACGTTGGCGGATGTGGGAAACAATTTTGTTTCGCTGGGACTGTCCCAGTCACCGGATTACTGGCCGGTGATGAAGACGCTTTTCTTTGGGAACCGGGCCGGCTGTATCGGCGAATCATCCATCTTGTTGATTTTAGCCGGAGCGTTTTATCTTATCATCACAAAAACGATTGATTGGAGAGCGCCGCTCGCCATGATTATCACAACAATAGTATCATCTTTCATTTTGGGGATGGACCCGATTTTTGGAGTCCTCAGCGGCGGAGTTTTGTTTGGCGCGGTCTTTATGGCAACCGATTATGTGACGGCCCCTATGACCGCCAAAGGAAAATTGATATTCGGATTCGGCGCGGCTTTGATCACGGTGTTAATCCGCAAATGGGGATCGTACCCCGAAGGCGTGACCTACGGCATCCTCATCATGAATGCCTTTACGCCTTTCTTGAACAGGCTCTTACAAAAGAAATACGGTTTTGTCCGCGCTAAAAAGGAGGCCGGGAAATGAACGCAAAGCGAATGCTGCTTCTTGGCCTGGTATTGGCGCTTTATGCTTCGGCGGCCTGTGTTGGGTTGGCCTTTGTGTATACCGGAACAAAGGAAACAATTGACGCTCATGGACAAAGAAATTTGGAAACATCTTTAGCGGAAATTTTTCCTAACGGCGACAGTTTTGAAGATATCAGCGGAGAGATTAATAGCCCCGACAGCGATGTAACGTTTTCAAATCAATATGCCATCAAAAAAGACGGCGTGATTATCGGCGCGGCTATCAGGGCTTCCGCCGGAAGTTACGGCGGCCCCATCGTCATGCTCGTTGGCGTCGGCGTTGACGGCAAGGTCAGCGGCGTGAAGATTCTCCAGAACCAGGATACGCCGGGGCTTGGCGCAAAGGCATCGTCATCCAATTACTTTGTAAACCGTTCAAAAGGCCTTACCTTTTACGGCCAGTTTGCGGGAAAATCCGCGGGCGACGCTTTTCAGGTAAAAGCTGACGTAGCGGCGATTACGGCTTCTACTATTACGAGCAACGCCGTTGCTCTGGCAGTCAAAACAGCTTCCAGGGCCGGGACCGAATGGCTTACACAAGGAGGCGCCCGGTGAAATTCTTCCGTATTTTTACGAATGGTATTGTAAGAGAAAATCCCCTGCTCGCGTTGATGATCGGACTTTGTTCGGCATTGGCGGTTACCACGAGCGCCGCAAACGGCATCGGGATGGGCCTGGCCATGACTTTTGTACTTCTTATGTCGGAAATCGTCATCAGCATCTTCCGGAAACTCATTCCCGATTCTATCAGGATTCCGATATTCATCATTGTTATCGCGTCATTTACTACGGTAATTGATTATGTGTTAAAGGCTTATTTCCCGGACTTGTCCCAATCGATGGGAATATTTATCCCGCTGATTGTCGTCAACTGCATCATCATGGGGCGGGTTGAATCGTTCGCGTCCAAACGAACACTTATCGAAGTAATCCCCGACGCCCTCGGTATGGGATTGGGCTATACCTGGGTACTCTTGGGCATTTCTATCGTCAGGGAAATCTTAGGAAACGGAAGCGTTTTTGATGTGATGATTATTGATCACGCGATCCGGTTTTTCGGGAATATTCTGCGTCTGGAAAGCGTTCCCGAATTCCAGCCGATTCTTTTCTTCGCGCTTCCGCCGGGAGGTTTTTTGGTGTTTGCTTTGTTTATTTCGTTGAATCTTGCTATTAAATCCCGTCTTAAGAAACCTGCGGAGGAACAGGCATGAATTTGTTTAAGATTTTTATATCAGCTTTTTTGATTGATAACGTCGTGTTGATGCGCTTTCTTGCTCTGTGTCCGTTCATCGGGATGAGCAATGATGAAAATAAATCTGTCGGAATGGGCTTGGCGGTAACCTTTGTGACGGTTCTGGCGTCCTGCGCAACATGGCCGATTTATCATTATATTTTACTGCCTAATGGAATAGAATTCCTCCAGATTCTGGTATTTATTCTGGTGATTGCCGCGTTGGTTCAGCTCGTGGAGTTTTATCTTAAAAAAACGGTTCCGTCTTTGTACGCGTCAATGGGAATCTACCTCGCGTTGATAACCACCAATTGCGCGATCCTGGGCGTTACGTTTGACAACGTAGTAAAAAACCACAATTTTGTGGAATCGCTCGTGTACGCGGTCGGCGTTGCTTTGGGCTTCCTTCTTTCGCTCCTTCTTCTGGCGGGAATCCGCAAACGGATTCAAACGAGTCCCATCCCCCATTTTTTAAAGGGAACACCCATCCTGTTTGTTTCAGCCGCCTTATTGTCCGTGGCTTTTATGGGCTTTTCCGGATTGGTAAAGTAGGGGGCGGAACATGATAACTATTTTGATTACCGCCGGATTCGCTTTCGGCTTGGCATTTGTCCTGGGAATTCTTCTGGGTTTTTTTGAAGAATTCTTTAAAGTTGAAAACGATCCGATGATAGCCGCTGTCCGTGAAGCCCTGCCGGGAGTCAATTGCGGCGCCTGCGGTTTCCCCGGATGCGACGGATACGCCGCCGCGGTGGCGTCCCGTTCCGTAGAAATCACCCTGTGCGCTCCGGGGGGCGCTTCCTCCGTGAAAAAGCTTTCAGAGCTTTTGGGAGTTAACGCATCGGCGAATCCGGCGGTGGCGGTTCTTGCCTGCCAGGGTTCAAAGA
>DBDH01000078.1:1291-9693 GCA_002293455.1 Treponema sp. UBA937 | reverse complement strand
GGCGGCACAAAACTGTGTTCATGGGGATGCCTAGGCTTTGGCGACTGTGCTCTTGTCTGCCAGTTTGATGCCCTTCACATCGGCGATGACGGGCTGCCTCATGTGGATTATGAAAAATGTACCGGCTGTAAAAAGTGTATCACCGAATGTCCGCAGCAGCTTTTCCGCGAAGTTCCCAAGGACAGGCTCGGTTCTATGGCGATGTGTTCAAACCGCAATCCCTTAAAACCCATGATTATGAAAACATGTAAAGTCGGCTGCATTAAATGTGAACTCTGCGTAAAGCATTGTCCTGAAAAATGTATTATCATGACAAACGGCATTCCGGCAGTTGATTATGAAAAATGTACGAGCTGCGGACTTTGCGTAGAAAAATGTCCCATGAATGTTTTCAAAATGCTGCAGAAAGATGTTATTGTTGGTTGAAGTTCATGCCCCGCTGTCCGCCGGCCTGCGGGGTATCGGCGTTGAAGGTTAATCCTGAATTCTAAAAAGCCATTTAAAAAAACGGACAATGGCGTTCCAGATGCGTCCAAAGAAACCGGGATTTTTAAGTTTGTCCAGTTTTTGAGTCGCGAAGGCAATTTCATCGGCGGAAAAATCCTGCCGGAACATATTTTCCTCAATCTCGTATTCTAACTTGATAGTTTCATTGGGGAGATCAACAACAATGGCATTGATGGTCCGCCACCCAAGGAGCTTGGCGGCCTCGAGCCGTCTGGCTCCCGCAACAAGATGATTTGTTTTTGTAATAGAGATAGGGCTGATCTGCCCAAGTCTTCTCATGCTTTCAGCCAAGGCGGGAATATTTCCCATATCTTTACGAATCCGCTGTTTGACAATAATATCTTCGATAGGCACCTGCATAATGGTCTCCGTTTTTGTCAATTCGCTTATGCCGCCGTTCAAACCTAATTGAGCAACGGATTATAACTAGGCATTTCTATTCCGTATCCCGGCGTTCTTTGCGGTTCCGACTGAGATGGAAGAAGCGGAAACATATCCGTTCTATTATTTTCCGTACCTGTATTGGGAATTATCATGTTATTCGCTGTATTTTGATCAGAAAACATGTCATTGCCAATTTCCGGGCTTCTGTATTGAGGAACTTCAAACCCTTCGGGAAGCGACGGCATGGTTAGTGTATCAAGAACAAGGTCAGAGTTTATACCCATAGAAATATCCATAGGAACGGTAACAAGACTAGGGCCGTTTACCGTTTCTTCATGCAAGTCACAATATCTCGTTGGTTGAGTACCCACCAGGAACGGCAATGTAATCACATCGGAGCAATGCGGCGTTGGAAGCAGTCCGGATGTCTTGCAGACCGTTACATCGATAATGCCGGTGCTGGGCCGTACAAAATCACGGTACGGCAGTCCTTGATGGATTTCCCGCATAAAATCACCCCAGGTAGGTCCGGCCAAAGTTGATCCGGTAAGATCAATTCCCAAGGTGTTGCCCGGCTTGTCAAACCCAAACCAGATGGCGGTAGTATAGTAAGGAGTGTAGCCGACAGCCCATGCGTCAAGCCAGTTTTGCGTGGTTCCGGTTTTCCCCGCCGCCGGCATGGTAAAGCGTTTGCCGTTTTCATCGGTGAATGAGAATTTAGGAAACCATGTCCAAGTATTTGTCAAATAATTTGAACCAAAAGCGAGCGTCCCTGTTTCCACGGTTTTTTTCAGTATCGTAGTCATGATATACGCGTTCTCAGGACTGATAATCTGAATCTTGTCTCCTAACTGCCTTTGCTGCAATCGCAGTTCTCGTTCCGGATCAAGGACCGTTCTGCCATTGCGGTCCGCAATACTCCGAATGGCAATTGCGTCAACCTGTTTCCCCTGATTGGCAAATACGGCAAAAGCCCGCGCCATTTGGAGGGGTGAAACCGAGATGATTCCCAGCCCCAAAGGGTACCGTCTGGGAAAAGCGTTCCGTTTTTCGTCAGGATCGGTGATGCGCAAAAGGGCCGCCGCGCGGTCAATGGCGGCATCAAAGCCAATCGCGTCAAGGATTTTGATGGAAGGCACATTCATGGACTGCGAAAGCGCTTCAATCAGAAGGACCGGTCCGCTCCATTCGCCGCGGAAATTTTCGGGAATATAAGGCGTTCCATCGCTGTTATGAAACACCATCGGCAAATCATAAATAAGGCTCGCGGCGGTGAATTTCTTCGAATCGATAGCCGCGGAATAGTACAGAGGCTTAAAAGAACTTCCCGGCTGAACCCTGCTCTGGGTTGCCCGGATATACTGGTTCGATTGATCAAACCTTGATCCGCCGACAAGAGCCTTGATATACCCTGTATCGTTTTCAATAGAAATGAGAGCGCCTTCTATGACATTACTTTCGGTAACACTTTTCATCTCATCATAAGAAGCGGTAGTAATACCTTTTAAGTTGTTAATATCAAAAAGCAAAGCCGCCATGTCTACAATGGGATTTATCGTGTTATTATACCGGGATTTCGACTTGACTTCATTTTGCGAAAGCGATGTTTCATGAATCGCGTCTAAATCAAAAACTAAAGTTAAAAGATCCACAATAGGGATATATGTTTGTTCCGCCGCAACCAGTCTGGAACCAAAGGAACTCCGGAACCTCTGATTCGCATAGGCAATACGCTGTTCCATCAGCCTTTGAGCAGCCTGCTGATGTTTCAGATCGATAGTAGTTTGAACGGTATATCCATCCCGGTAATAATCCATGACCCCGTACATTGAATCATCCAATTCACGGCGGACATATTCGCTGAACCAGGGGGCTTTATCTTCGCGGTTGTAGAAAGCGGATGTGATTGCTCTTGTATAATCATAATTAGCCCAATATTCATTAAATGATGATTCAGCTTCTTCCGCTGTGGTATAGCCCAACTCTATCATTCTATTAAGAACGGAGCGCTGCCTGATCATGGCATCGTCAGGATTTGCCAAAGGATTGAATCTGGTAGGATTGGACAACTGAATAACAAGTACCGCGGCTTCCGCCAAGGTAATCTCTTTCGCGCTGTGGCCGAAAAAGTATTTACTCGCCGCTTCGACCCCGTACACCCCGGGCCCCATGATCATATAATTGAGATAGATTTCCAGGATTTCATTCTTTGAAAAACGCCGCTCCATTTGGAGGGCCCACCAAAGTTCAACGATTTTTCTTTTGACGGTTCTTTCCGATCTGTTTGTGTACAGAGTTCCCGCCACCTGCTGAGTTATGGTAGAACCACCGCCAAGACCCTGATTATTAGTTAGTTGACCGTAAACCGCCCGCGCGATTCCCCGGATGCTGAATCCTTTATGACTGAAAAAGGTAGGATCTTCTCTCGCAAGTGTCGCGTGAATAAGATGCTTGGGGAGTTCGCTTAAAGATACCAGTTCGCGCTTTTCCTCAGAAGAAAACTCGGTAATCAGTTCGCCGTTAATGTCTACAATCTTTGTAGGAAGCGCAACCGCGAATTCGGTAAAATTTTCCTGATTTTCGATATTTTTCGTCATTGCCAAGGATAAGCCCAAGCCAATTCCGATAATAATAGTCACTATTATGGTAAAAACCGCTGCTATCCGGACCGCAACATTTTTTTTGCTCATTATCTTTCCAAAACCACAATCAATATACTCAACATAACCTTTAGAAACAAGCCCTCTGAATAAGGGCTGTCTCTATACGTTGAATCCTGCCGAGGAAAGATCAGTTAAGTTTATACCCAAGCGCAAGTCTCATGGTAAGACCGTGTCCCAGTAATGCTGCTCTGGATGAGTTTTTTTCAACTGCATCCCGTTCATATTTACTTGAAAGTCTTACTCCATACAAGGCTTCTCCGCGCAAAAAAAGAGTGTCATTAAAAGAGAAATCCAGTCCTAAGCCGGCTTTAAACCAAAAAGCGCTAAAATCCCATGGAGCAGACTTTCCAGCAGGATTTTTATATTGCCCTTCATTATAATCTTTTGCAGTGATATCTCGTGCGGTGAGTATAAGCCGGTAATCAACACCTAACAGAGGAAACAACGTGAAATGCTTACCGATACTCAATGGAATCTTCCCGAATAAACCAATATCCATTCCATACATTTTCCTTTCCGTTGAACTATTTATGTTATTAATTTCAGATGTGGTGTTATTGAACGCTAACATGCCTACTGATAATTGTATATATTTGACATCAAAAAAAGCGAATATACCGCCGCTCATATAAGGCATTTCCATTTTGGCGTCCGGATTAGATTCTTCAAAACCGCCCCCGAAATCATTGGTAAAATATCCGCCCGCGCCTATGCTGAATTGAGCAAAAGTACTCCCAGCAATTATGCCCAGCAAAACCAACATCAATAAAGACTTTTTTTTCATCTTGTCTCTCCCTCGTTCGTCAGTAAAATTGTACGGATTAAACACTCATTCAATTATATTATAACGATAATTACTCAATTATGCCGAATAATTCACAATTTTTAACATATTCAGAAATACCCATGAACAATGCAAAAAGTCTAGCTCATAAGGCCTGAGAGTACAAGTGCCGTGTCGTACAAAAAACACATCAGATATTTACAAGCGGCAGCCATTATACTACAATGCTGAAAATGTAAGCACTGTACAGTGAATTGATGAGGAGTTTCTGTTATGAGCATGTGTCCCTGCGGATCAGGCCGCGATTATTCTGAATGTTGTGAACCATATATTTTAGGCAAAGCTGATGCTCCGACTGCCGAAGCGCTCATGCGGAGCCGTTACACAGCCTATGTGGTTCATGACATCGATTACATTGTCGATACATGCATAAAAGATGATGATCATGACATCGATGTAAAGCAAACCAAAGATTGGTCGGAAAAATCCGAATGGCTCGGACTCAAAATAATTGACCGCGGCAAGGGGCTTGCTTCTGAGGCCGAAATTGATAAAGATGTTCTTCCTGACGATGAGAATGTGGTAGAATTTGAGGCCGAATACAAAAGCGGCGGCTTCAAAGATGTTCATCACGAAATTGCCTTTTTTAAGAAAATTAATGGTATATGGTTTTATGATACAGGCACAATCGTTCCGAAAACCATTGTCCGGGAAAGCCCTAAAGTCGGCAGAAACGATCCCTGTCCCTGCGGCAGCGGCAGAAAATACAAACACTGCTGCGGAAAAAATGGGTAAGATTGTGAATATCGACCCAACTCTCAAAAATTTAAGCAGCCTTTTTCCCGCGGATTTTACCGATGAACAAAAGGCCCAGGCACAAACCCTTTTTCTGAAAAGCCTTTCTTTTGAGGCTCACCGGTTCTACGGCGGAAAGATGCAGACTCTGCCCAAATGCGGCATTTACGGCCTTAACTGGTTTAATGTCTGGTATACGCCGGGCGTTTCAAACATATCGACATCTATTCGGGATGACAATGACGCTTCCTTTGAACTTTCCAACCGCGGTAACTTAGTTGCCATTGTGTCCGATTCTACCCGTGTTCTGGGCGACGGCGATTGTAGCCCTCCGGGCGGCCTCGGCGTTATGGAAGGCAAAGCGATGATTATGAAATACCTCGGCGGAGTTGACGCGGTATCTCTTTGTGTCGATTCAAGAGGGAAAGACGGCAAGAACGATCCGGAAAAGATTATCGAATTTGTTAAGATGCTTCAACACTCGTTTGGAGCCGTCAATTTGGAAGACATCAGCCAGCCCAACTGTTTTAAAGTTCTGGATGATCTTCGCGAAGCCTGCGATATTCCGGTTTGGCATGATGACGCGCAAGGCACTGCCTGTGTTACGCTGGCCGGGCTTATCAATGCCCTGAAACTTACGGGGAAGAAAATGGAGGACGTAAAAATTGTTCTCCTTGGAGCCGGCGCTTCCAACACCACCATTGCCCGGCTTATCCTGACTGACGGCGGGGATCCCGCGAAGATGATTGTGTTTGATTCCAAAGGATCGCTTCATGCCGGACGGGAAGATATTAAACATGATCCCCGGAATTACCGTAAATGGGAACTCTGTCAGCGGACAAACCCAAACAAAGTAAATTCGATGGAAGAAGCCATGAGCGGCGCGGATGTGCTGATCGCTCTTTCAACGCCGGGTCCTGATACGGTTAAGCGCGAATGGATCAGAGTGATGGCGGATAAATCGATTGTTTTTGCCTGCGCGAATCCGGTTCCGGAGATTTGGCCTTATGCCGCGAAAGAAGAAGGCGCGTACATCGCGGCGACCGGGCGGGGAGATTTTCCCAATCAGGTGAATAACTCGATTTGTTTCCCCGGCATCCTGAAAGGAGCGTTGCTCGTGCGCGCGAAAAAGATCAGCGACGGCATGGCGATTCGGGCGGCTCATTCCATTGCGGACTTTTCCGAAAAACGGGGAATCAATCCGGACAATATCATCGCCACAATGGAAGAAACCGATGTTTTTGCCCAGCAGGCGGCGGACGTTGCGATGCAGGCAATTAAGGA
Source organism: Treponema sp. UBA937 (assembly GCA_002293455.1). Classification (GTDB taxonomy): domain Bacteria; phylum Spirochaetota; class Spirochaetia; order Treponematales; family Breznakiellaceae; genus UBA937. Next base: position 3,276 of record DBDH01000078.1, on the reverse strand, counting down.
AGGTGTTGCCAGAATCAACTTGAGCAGAGATGAAGTCTATGAGCGCGCAAAGCGGGATATTACCGAAACGCGTGCGCTGGTCGAGGATATGAAAAAACTGGGACACATCAAAGAGCCGCCCGCGGAAATGCTGGAAGCTGCCTTGAAGAAAGCTATTGAAGCGGTGAAGTAAGTTTTTCAAAATCTGTAAAAATGGACTTACATTCCATTTTTACAGATTTTTTCATTGCGTTTAAATTGGAAATACTATATACTTTTCATTGAACAAAAAAGGAATCAATGATGAGTATCTATAAAAAGCGCACTTTGTCATCATACATTCTGCGAATGTCAGAGAATTTCAAAGTTTTGTTAATAACCGGTCCTCGTCAGATTGGCAAGACAACAATGCTGCGCAATACCGCTGAAAAAAATCGCAAATATGTCAGTTTGGACAATCCAAATGATTTATTGCTCGCAAAAACCGATCCAAAAGGTTTTTTGGACACTTACGCGCCGCCAGTTATTATTGATGAAATACAGTATGCACCAGAATTATTTCCCTATATAAAAATGTTAGCCGACAACTCCACAGAGCGCGGTTTAATATGGATGACGGGTTCGCAGCAATATAATTTAATGCAGGGTGTAACGGAATCGCTGGCTGGACGTATCGCGATTATTGATATGCTGGATTTTTCCATATATGAACGCGACGGCAAGGGTGATTTACAAAAACCATTTTTGCCGTCCAATACGCCCGCACAAGTGTTGAAGCGCAAAAATATTGCCGATACATTCAGAATAATTTTGCAAGGTGCCTTTCCTGATGTAATAATTGCAGACATGGATTATCGGGAGGTTTTTTATGATTCTTATGTCCGCACCTATTTGGAACGCGATGTTCGTCAATTGATAAACATTGGCGACGAAGTTAAATTCATTACGTTCTTAAAAGTTGCCGCAGCTCGTACTGGCCAAGAATTAAACATCGCGGATATTGCGCGTAACGTAAATATCGATCCAAAAACCGCGGACAAATGGCTGTCTGTTTTGCAAACATCCGGTTTGATTTATATGCTTCAGCCTTATTTTAAAAATATCACAAAAAGATTAACTAAACGGCCAAAGATGTATTTTATGGATACTGGCTTGGCAGCGTATTTGGCAGGATGGACGACAGTACCAGCGCTGGAAACAGGAGCCTCTTCCGGTGCGTTTTTTGAAACATTTGTAATAACAGAGATTATCAAGTCATATTATCATAATGGCAAAAATCCGCAAATAAGTTTCTTTCGTGATTCTGACGGAAATGAAATCGATTTACTAATTTATCAAAATGAAATGTATTATCCGATTGAGATAAAAAAACACTCAACACCCGGCTTTAATGACATCAAGGCATTCAAGACATTCGCAAAAAATGAGAACATTGGATATGGATGTGAAATTTGTTTGACCACAGAATTGCAGCCATTATCCCCAGACGCAATCGCAATATCGATATGGGATATTTAGGATATGGTTGAGCAAATATAAAAAGCTGTCCAACCTAACCACAAAATTGTAGTGGTCAGGCAGACAGCCCTCATTCTACGCGGTTCCTTCGAGTACCTCAGGAACCAATTTTACTTCTTCAAATTATAGAATGCCCCGCGGCCGGCATATTCTGAAACGCCTTCCAGCATGTCTTCAATCCGCATAAGCTGATTGTATTTGCAGACGCGGTCGGTGCGGCTCATGGAACCGGTTTTGATCTGTCCGGTTTCCAGGGCTACTACGAGATCGGCGATGAAGCTGTCTTCGGTTTCACCGGAACGATGAGAAATAATCGCGGTATAACCGGCCCGCTTTGCCATTTCCACGGCTTCGTAGGTTTCGGTGACGGTACCGATCTGGTTGACCTTAATCAGAATCGAGTTACAAGCTCCCATTTCGATGCCCTTCTTGAGACGATTGGTGTTTGTTACAAAGAAGTCATCGCCGACGATCTGGATTTTGTTTCC
>DBDH01000078.1:0-1268 GCA_002293455.1 Treponema sp. UBA937 | reverse complement strand
ATGATAGGATATTTCTCAACCCACTTGCTGTAGATTTCAATCATGTCATCCGCGCTGAACAATTTATCGGGATTGGATTTCCAGAACTTGTAGCCTTTTCTTCCGCCTTCGTCAAAAAGCTCGGAGCTGGCGCAGTCAAGGGCAATCGCGATCTGTTCGCCGGGTTTGTATCCTGACTTATCAATAGCCTGCATGATGAATTCCAGCGCTTCCTCGTTGCCAATATCGGGTGCGAATCCGCCTTCATCGCCGACGGCGGTATTCTTTCCGGCGGATTTCAAGAGGCTTTTCAGGTTGTGGAAAATCTCGGAAGTCCAGCGGACCGCTTCTCTCATGGATTGGGCGCCCACGGGCATAACCATGAATTCCTGGAAATCGATTTTGTTGTCGGCATGTTTCCCGCCGTTGATGATGTTTGCCATAGGAACCGGCAGCAGATTCGCATGAAAACTGCCAAGATAGCGGTAAAGAGGAATGCCTAAATGTTCGGCGGCGGCTCTCGCGGTTGCCATTGACACGCCGAGGATTGCGTTCGCGCCAAGTTTTCCCTTATTTTCGGTGCCGTCAAGCTCGATCATGGTGCGGTCAATATCAACTTGCTCCAGAGCGTCAAGTCCCATAATTTCAGCGGCAATAATATTATTTACATTATCAACTGCCTTTAGCACACCTTTGCCCTGATAACGGCCTTTATCACCGTCACGAAGTTCAACAGCTTCATGCTCGCCGGTGGAAGCTCCGGAAGGAACTGCCGCACGGCCAAAAGATCCGTCTTCAAGAAACACATCTACTTCAACCGTAGGATTGCCGCGGGAATCAATAATTTCCCTCGCTTCGACATATTCGATAATGCTCATATATTCTCCTTAAAAAGCCGCGTATTTGAGGCTTCTCCAAATCTTCAGCTTTTGAAAAAGCACCCATAGATTTATAAATCAATTTCAAGGTTAACCAAGGATTGAAACCGATTCACTATACTACTATTTTGCGTTTTTATGGGCATCAAGTCAATAGTTCACATTCTTAAAATACGATAAAAATAGGACGAATGGCTCTGTCGCAGAACCTCGCACGCGAAAGTGTGCAGAAGGTATGAAACCCTCAACACGAATAAAACAAATGCTATGAGATGAGCTTGTTGCAAAACTCGGTTAGTTTTGCCCAAGCTCCTGCATTTTCTCGCCTAAAGGCTGCGAAACATGCATTTTTTAAAGGTTGCTGTTGCAAAATCTGGAGTTTTGCAACAGCCTCATTTGATAGCTTTTTTT
>DBDH01000069.1:43007-45062 GCA_002293455.1 Treponema sp. UBA937 | reverse complement strand
CATCGTACTCTTTTAATTCCTGTTTCTTGAGAAAACGATTCCAATAGCTTTTCAAAATCGCCATCTGGATTTTTATCCAAATATGCATAAATCATCTTTTGAATTTTTTCATCAACAATATCTTTTACATTTTCCCGTTTCTTTAATGATACAAGTGCCGTTCTGCTGACAAAAATCTCATCATAGATTTTGATGCTAGGATAAATATCTTTCAGTTTTTTGACTGCGTCTTTAAAATTGCTGTTAGCACATTCAGTTTCAAAATCCGAACGGACTTTATCCGATTTTATCAAGCGAATCATTCCTTCTTTAAGTTCTTTGATAGGAATTTCTCTTTCCTGTTTGATTTTTCCCAGAGCGGTTTCTTTGGAAAGTTTTCCTTCCGGCCCATGATCAGGTTTAAAAGAAGGAACAATCTTTTTTACTTTTTCAATCAATTCAATGTGTGTAAAGGGCCGGTCAGGAACTTCAATCTGGGATTTCTTTCTCATAGCATTTTTTCTGGATATTTCTTGAATCATACTTCGGTCGGTAAAGCCGATCACTACCGCATCAAGAGCATGATGCCGATGATCAAAACGATTTTTTTTATACTGTCCAATCATCTTTGCATCAAGTCCGAAATGAGCAATCTCTTTGTCCGTGATTTTTCTTTTAAGTATTTCATCAATGCACCAACGGTCACGGAGAATTTTTGTTGCTTGTCCTGTTACAACCCATACATTATCACAAACAGCTTTCAAATATTTCCGGCTTATTTTTGACAGATACGCATTGTCCGTAAGCTGCCGGTCAATAAAACCTTCTTCAATATTTTGCATAGCATCTACAGCAAATTTCCGCTGTTTTGATTTTGGAAGAACTTCTATGCGCGAGCAAATATCGCTCCAATTAAAACCTTTCGGATTGGAACCAAAGGCTTCCCAAGGGGAACGTTCTCCTTTTGCGGCATTACAGTTTTTATGGGCAAGCGTTAAATTTCCTTCGCCGTTCATAAGCGTTCGGCTGTAGGGTAAAATGTGTTCAATTTCAATATGAGATGAAAAAACTTCACTCGCCCCAATTACATTTCCGCAGTAGATGCATCGTCTGCTTAACTGCTCTGCGCCCAATTCTATCCAAAGCCGATATTTTAAACGGTCGGCTCTATTGGGATAAGGAATATGAGGATTATGGTCTTTTATATTTTTATTGATACGTTCATTGATTTTTGCGTTTTCAGTTTGCTTTTTATACATTGCATTTTTATCTTCACGGCTTGCTTTTAAATCTCTGGAGACTTCAACAACAATTTGCGTTGGTTTGCCGTATTGTTTTATCAAACAATTTACGACTGTCTTAACTTGATTCAAAGCAACATGAACAGTTGGATTTCCGATTCTGCCGAATTTTTTCTCCGGTTCTTTTTCATCATCACTTTTTCCGCCGCCAATGGTCGAACCTATCAACACTTTTCCGTAGTATGGAAGCAGGTCCGACTTTTCGACGGTTTCTTCTGAATGATCGAACCCTAATTTTTTTACAGCTTCGTGATACAAAATCCATGTATGCATTTCAGGATTAATTTTCTGAGCAAATTCCTTACACACAGAAGCGGTTCCGCCGGAAAATTGACATTTCAAAATATTCTTTTTCTGTTCTTCACTAAGATGATATCTTTCCAATGCAGGCAGAATTTCTTCATCGGACTCAGCATCAATAAGAAGTTCGATGATGTTGTCTTGTTCCGTTATATTAATTTTATCCCAGAGAATTCCAAAACATTTTTCCTGACGCATGGCACGGGCTGTTTCATTGCCTTTTAAATCTTTGCGTAATTCCGATTCAAGATTGAAACGATAATTGTTTTTTAACTTTTTTCGCATCTTATCAAACTTCACTTCTTTTTTTGAATCCAAAAGCTCAAAGAGTATTTCCTTTTCTTCTGTTGTGAGCTGAACCGGATTATTTTTTTCATCATACATAACGAGGTTGTTTATTTCTTGCAGCATTCTAAAATGATGAAGAGAAGGCAGCGCTTTAAAAGCTCTTTCTTTATCCGGTATGAATTGACAT
>DBDH01000069.1:0-42972 GCA_002293455.1 Treponema sp. UBA937 | reverse complement strand
TTCTTGCTTTTTTCGGATAGCGTCAAATTCATCTTCGTACATTTTCCGTATAGGATAATAATCCGCGTTGCCGGGAGTAAATCTGATAAGCTGTTTTGAATGAGCGGCAGAACCGAAAAGATTCTTTTTATCATTATTAGCTTTTTCTTTGATGTACAAGTTATACAAAAATTCTCCCAATGTTCTTGCGCCTGTTTCCTTCATCTTTGTGGAAAGATTATTAGTTTTAGCGGCATTTCCTTCCTGTTCTTTTTTTGTGTTGGTGTCTATATCTGCGGTAACATCTTTTCTGTTGCTTTTAAAGCCTCGTCTCACACCAAGATGGAACAATGCCCGTCCTAATTCTTCGGACTTTAGTTTCTTATCCAGAGCTTTTGTTCTTAACTCATAAGGGTTAAGGGATTTAAGTATTTCCCGTTTCTCTCTATCTGTTGGGAAAAGATTGTCGGCAATAAGCTGTTTCAACAGTTCCCGCTTCCGCAATTTTCTCCTGCGTAAGTTTTTCCTGATTCCTCGCGCTGTTCTTCGTGCAACAGCCAAAGATTCTCCGATGCGTCCTTCTCCTGCCGGTTCCCGTCCATCGGAAAAAAGGCGCACGCCTAAATCATGAATATCAGTTGGTTCGTCTTTATCAAGTTTTATGACAGCCCATCCAATTGAATTTGTTCCAAGGTCGAGTCCCAGTCGCCAATTCATTTTATTCCTCTCGATTTTTAGTTTCAAAGAAATTGTATCATGACTTATCAAAATTGACAAATTTTTTATCAAATATTTCTTGACAAATCAATGCCTTTAGGAATAGTATTACATAACTGGTTAAAAAATCTGGTCACCCTGCTAACAAAGGGGCATTGCCCCTGCAAAATGCTTTTTTATTCCTTTGGAATAAAAATAGCAAACCATGAAAAAAGGAAGCTGCGGCTTCCTTTTTGTTATCAAAAAGAACTCAGACGGATGTTTCATGAAAAGCATAATTATTGACATTAATATTTTTATGGATTTTTGTTGTTATATAGTTCCAATCCTTTTATCATAAACTCATTGGGAGTAATATTTTTATTTTGTTCATAAAGATTTTGGTAAATTGTGTAATATGTTTTAACATCGTAACCGATGAGAGGATTTTTATTTTTCAGAATGAAATCAACACTGTAGAATTCGGCAAGATTTTCAAAAGCGCCGTACAGTTCAGAAAATTCAAATTGATTCATTTGCATGACTTCATGATAATTCTCAATTAAAAGATGTGTTCCAACTTCGTGGCTGATAAACTGAATGATAAATTCAGGATCATTGCCGTAATAAAAAGTGTTTCTTTCATAACCAAGCGAATTGGCATTGGGTCCGTTTTTGTTTGAACTGAATAAAATAATTTGATAGTTGTCTGTTTTAAATTCTTTTCCAATCAGTTCTTCCCATTGACCTATCAAATCATATTTTTGCAATTCGGTATTGAGTAACGCGGCAGTCTGCTCTAACTTTATTTTTTCTTTCGGCCAGACTTCCAAATGATACGATTGAAAATTCCTTTTATAAATATTTCCAATTTCATCAACGTTTTGGGAATATGGAATTAATGCTTGAAGATATTCTTCCATGTTTATGGGGCCATACATCAATTCCATCTTTTTGATGTATGAATTATATTTTGTTATAAATGGATTAAAATCAGCGCTATGCAGAGCACTGCTCAGCAAATCAAAATATTCATTAAAATCCTGGGAAGACTGAAAATTGATATAGGCGGGTATAAAGAAAAATGGAACCGTTAATACCGCGGTGTTGCCGTCTCCCCAGTAAAGCATATCTCTGTGTTCACTAAGATACGCCCGATCTTCTGCAGGAAGAGAGTCTTTATACAGCGAAATATATTCAGGATCTTCCGGAACAATGTTTCCTAAAGTCATCAAATGAAAAATATAGTTAGGAACTTCTTCGGCTGTTACCATTATTTCTTTGGTCATTTTAGTGTTCTTTGTATCGGAACTGTTGCAGGCATTGAACAGACAAACTATAACAGCAAACGCAATCCAAAATATCTTCTTAATCATAGGAATGTTCCTTTTAGTTTTTAGGTTTTCATTTGTGTTGAAAGGGTTGATACTTTCTGCACATATTTATCATTCAACGACAATGATTTCATTTTATACTATAATTGTGATGTAGTATAGACAAGGAGTTCAGCGCGGAATTGGCGGTATACATTTTGCAAGTGAAAACTAAACTCAGACTAAAGTTTCTGAGGAACTCTAATATATAAACTAACAATTTTTTCCAGTCCACTAGAAACGATTCCCGCTTTTTTGCATACTAGTTTTGTACCTCTGTGTTCAAGGAGTTAATTTTTTTATGGATGACACCGCTGTGCGTTTGGAAAAATCAGGTATAAAGATACCGGAAATATTGCTTCCCAAAAAGGGGACAGATTTAGGAAAATGGGCAGTCATTGCCTGCGATCAATTTACCCAGGATGAATCTTACTGGTCCCAGGCGGAAAAAACCGCCGGCGAAAATCCATCGACAATGCAGATCATTTTTCCGGAAATATATCTGGAACGCGAAAATAAAACCGAACGAGTCAAGGCCATTCATGAAGCGATGAACAGCTTTTTGCAAAACGGTGTTTTCGACGAGGCAAAAAAAGGCTTTATTTATATAGAAAGAAGTACGCCTCACGCGGCTTGCCGACGGGGACTCGTTCTTGCGGTTGATCTTGAAGCCTACGACTGGGCTCCGGAGCGGAGAAACCTTATTCGGGCGACCGAAGGAACGCTGACCGAACGGCTGCCGCCCCGCATGGATATCCGCCGGTCGGCTCCCATCGAAAGCCCTCATGTCATTCTCCTCATGGATAATGATGATGATTCCATCCTGAAGCAACTCGGAGACAAGGCGAAGCAGAACAATCCTGTTTACGAAGGCAGTTTGATGATGAACAGCGGCAATATTTCCGGCTGGTTTATCGATGACGAAGAAACGTTCTTGTTTTTGGCGGAAAAGTTTGAAGATTTAGCCGAAAAAGCCAACACCCGCTATCATACCGATGATAAAACGCCTTTCCTGTTTGCGGTAGGAGACGGGAATCACAGTTTGGCTACGGCAAAATCCATTTGGGAAGAATATAAAGAGATACACAGAGGTGATCCTGATCTTATGAAGCATCCGGCCCGTTATGCTTTGGTTGAGCTGGAAAATCTGTACGATCCCGGAATCGTTTTTGAACCCATTCACCGAGTTCTCTTTCATACATCAATAGAGGATGTCACCGGCGCTTTGATGGACATGGAAGGATTCCAATTCAAAAAAGTTGATGACTGGAAGCAGCTGACCAAATTAGTTGCCGCCGACAATGCCAAGCGGACAAGATACGGCCTTTTTGACGGGAAAACCGCCCTTCTTGTGGAAACTACCGCGCCCGGTATTTCAACATATCCGCTTCAACCGCTTCTTGATGATTTTATCAAATATAATGACGGAATCGGCATCGATTATATTCATGGTGAAGATGAAATATTCCGGCTTGCCGGTTTGAACAAGGACGCACAGACCGTTGGGATTCTGCTCCCTCCCGTGAAAAAAGAAGATTTGTTTTTCACGGTCGCGCAAGGCGGTCCCCTGCCAAGAAAAAGTTTCTCTATGGGGGAAGCGTGTGAAAAGCGCTTCTATCTTGAGTGCAGGAAATTGTTTGTGTAATAACGCTTTTCACTTGGAAAAGCGCTTTTATCTGGAATGCATGTTCGTTTCATAAACTTTTAACTTTGTGTGCAAGGATAAAGAAGGCATTGACAGGGATGGAAAAATCCTAAGTGATTGTCGAAGGACGGTCCCTGAGGCTCTCGAAGGGACCATATGAAGATAATTCCAATGCGGTGATTTCGATGCTTCGAGAGAACCTCAGCACAAGAAACCTCAATCACCGAGGTTCCTTTTCAATTAAAATTTCATTTTATGAAACAAACGTGGTACCTCAGGGACCACCCTTGCCCCCAAACCTTCCTCTGTGTTATTCTACGAGCGCGGAGGAAGTTATGCAGCATATTGTTTGTCTTGATTTAGAGGGAGTCCTTGTTCCGGAAATTTGGATTGCTTTTTCTGAAGCAACGAACATTCCCGAACTTCGGAGAACCACGAGAGACGAACCCGATTACGATAAACTCATGCGGTTTAGAATCAACATTTTAAAAGAACGCAATCTTAATCTCAATGATATTCAGCAGGTGATTTCCGGAATGCATCCGCTGGACGGCGCGCTGGATTTTGTTCAATCCCTCCGTGAACGCTGTCAATTAATCATCCTTTCCGATACTTTTGAAGAATTCGCAAAACCGCTTATGGCAAAACTCGGCTACCCCACCCTTTTTTGTAACAGCTTGGTTGTGGATACCGACAACATGATTACTTCTTACACGCTCCGCCAAAAGGACGGCAAAAAACACGCGGTGACAGCCCTAAAATCCATCAACATGAAGATTTTTTCCGCGGGCGATTCGTTTAACGACCTTTCCATGATTCTGGAATCCCACGCCGGCTGCCTTTTCAGAGCCCCAGAATTAATCAAACATCAATATCACCATATTCCCGCCGTGGAAAACTACAAGGATTTGCTGGATCATATCGATACGTTTTTGAACGGATAATCCGCCAACCCGCCGTGATCTCAATAATCTGACACATTTGAGGAAATTGCAAAATTTCAGTTTTTGCGAGAAGCTCATTTCTCTTGCCGATAATAAGAGAGGCAATTGCAAAACTCCAGTTTTTGCAATTGCAACCGCTTAAAAATGCGTATTTTGCAGCCTTTAGGCAAGAAATCGCATGAGCCTCAGCAAAACTAACCGAGTTTTGCAAGAGGCTCAAGAAAATAGGATTTTTCCCCCGAAGATTCGCATATATGGAAGTTTATCAAAAATATGATATACTGTATGTTGGGGTTTGGTTTCCCTAATACATCCTCGTTATTACAAACGGATGTAAGGACATGCTCATGATACGAATACGAAAGATTAGTGTCTTTTTAATGATATTATTTTGCTCAATTTCTGCTGTATGGGGGGAGACTATCAGATGGGTGGGAACTGCATCTAGCGAATGGGATAATGATGCTAACTGGAATCTTGGCAGAGTTCCTAATCCTAACGATGATATAATTATCGGTGTTTCTACTCCTTATTATCCAATACTAACAAACAATATTACAATTATAGGGACAGAGACTGGAGGAGTAAAATCAGGGACAATTCATATTACGAATACTGGAACACTTGATCTTGGCGGGTACGACATAGAAGGGAATCCTTGGTTTGAAAACGACGCAACACTTCGCGCACAGGGCGGCGAAAACATTGGAACAAGAACGACTTACCTGTGGCCAAATGATAACCCTGAGTTTGGTTATATTGGCAGCCTCGTAGTTTTTTATGCAGACCCGAATGGAGACGGAGACAGCACTCAATTAATTGAAGGAATAACCATTTATCATAATTTAACAATTTCTGGCGGAGATCGCGGTACAGGTGAAGAAGAATTATCAGTTAAAGGTGTTTTGACGATTGGTGATGGCAATATACCGAATGGCCTCGCAAGTTTAAATATTAAAACATTAAATATTAAAGAAGTAGATGCAGATTCTCATGATTGGGTTGGTTCGCTCGTTATCAGAGAAGACGGAACGTTGTATGTATCAGAAGGACAGGTGGATAATCCAAATGGCAACAATATAGACGGAGGTTTAATAGACACCGGGGGCGGAGGAATAATTGGAGGTGGAGGAGCAAGATTAAATAATAAGGGAGATAATTGGTACATAACCGGACTAGAAACATTAGGAAATAATGTAGTTTATGATACTATTACCATTGCAGAAACAGGAACTCTTAATCTTGCCGGATTCAATGTAACTAGTACAAAAATTATAAATAGTGGGCGACTAAGGATATCGGGAAACGAAAGTATCGCCGGTATTGGCACTGCTGTCGGCGGAACGGTAGAGTATTATGGCAATAACAATACAATTCGAGACTGGAAATATAACACTATTGAAATCAGCGGCGGAACATGGACGACCTCTCATATTACGGCAGCAAATTTTTCCCAAACCGGCGGAGTTGTTTCTTCAACCGGAAATCTTACCCTGACAATAAGCGGAACCGCGAATCAGACAGGAGGAAGCATTTCCGCAGATACGCTTGTTCTGAATGGAGCGGGTTCCTACGAGTTAACACAGACAAACGCGGTAGAAATCATTCACACCGGCGGAGAAAGTTCCGGTGCAATAAATTTCATCAATAACAGCGATCTTGCGGTAGGAACTAACGGCATTACAACAAGCAATCAAGTGGTAACATTGGTATCAAATAGCGGAAGCATTGAGCTAGATGGTTTTATTAACGCAGGAAGCGGAACCGTAACATTAACAGCAACAGCAGCCGGGGAAAGTGTAACTCAGACGGGAATCATAACGGCAGACACGCTTGTTCTGAACGGAGCAGGTTCTTACACACTTACGCAGCCAAACGCTGTTGGTTCAATCAGTACCGGAACGAGGGCAGCCGGGAGCGGAGGAGCAATCAGTTTCACCAACAACAACGATTTCGCGGTAGGAACTGACGGCATTACAACAAACAGTCAAGTGGTAACATTGGTATCAAATACCGGAAGTATCACGTTGGATGGTTCTATCAACGCAGGAAGCGGAACCGTAACATTAACAGCATCAGCAGCCGGGGAAAGTGTAACTCAGACGGGAATCATAACGGCAGACACGCTTGTTCTGAATGGAGCGGGTTCCTACGTGTTAACGCAGACAAACGCGGTAGAAATCATTCACACTGGCGGAGAAAGTACCGGCGTAATCGATTTTATCAACAGCACAGGATTTACCGTAGGTGATGGGACAAACGGAATAAAAACAAATAATGCCGCCCTTACGTTGAATATCGTTCCTAACAACACTATTACACTCAATAATGATATTACCACCAACGGCGGAGCGGTAATTTTTTCGGATAACGTCACATTAGGCGATAATGTTTCTATCAACAGCGGCGACGGAGACATAACCTTTTCCGGAACGGTGAACGGAAGTCAGAATCTTGCTATTGATCATGGTGATGGGACTGTTACTTTCACCGGAGCGGTCGGTTCTACAACAGAGATTGGAACAGGGACAGGACCTTCTCTTTCTATTTCTACTACCGGAATTGGATCAACAATCTTTGAAACAGCTTTAACTACCGCGAATGGCATTGATATAGATGGTCCGGTGATCTTTAAAAATAATGTTGTTGTAAACGGAACATCAGATACAACATTTGGAAATACGGTTAATTTTGATGCTTCGGGTGATATCTCGTTTACTTCCGCCGGAAAGATTACATTTAACGGCGATGTCAGCAGTAACCACAATCTTACTATTCAGGCAGCAGAAATTGATTTAACAGGAAAAGAAATTGCTGCCACTGGCGATAAGAATATTACACTCATCATTGACAGTCTTCTCAATGCCGGTTCTATCAATGCCGGCAATGGGACTTTTACCATGAGTCCTTCTACTTCAGCTTATACCATTGAATATGGTGATGCTAATACCAGTATTGTTACAGATGTCTATTATTCTTCCGCATGGGACAGCGTCACGGCCTTGTCGTTCACGGTAGGAGGACCTACTCAAAACGGCGACATTTATTTGTCCGGAGTATCAGACGCGCCGTTTGAACTTAGCGTACAAACTAACGGAGCGATTCATGTTGCGGGAGATTATACTTCTCAAAATCACAAAGTAAATTTGAGCGCAAGTGCTATTACTTTCCCCAACACTTTAGGAGCATCACGTACTATCAACTTAGGAACGGCTGCCTTCTCTGCCAATCATCCTGTTGCGTTGAATAATATTGAGGATGTGACCATAACAGCATCAGGCGGTATTTCCTTCTCCGATGTTATTTCTGCCTCAGGCATCGCGGCAAACAATCTTACACTTACCGCGGGAAGCGAAGATATTATCATTGAGGGAATGGTGGGAAGCGGAACAGCGGCAATAGGAAAGGTATTGATACCATCTTCATCAACAACACAGTTTGATAAAGATGTATATGCTCGTGAAATCGATATTACCGCAGATACACAAATCACGATCAATCCTCTCGGTAATTCCCAGTTAATTTTAAACAGCAGCAATCTGCCTCTGTTATTAAAGACTCCATTGATTAAATCTACGGGGATGGGCAAAGGTTTAGTGTTGAATTCCGGTACAAATAATATAACGGCTACGGAAATTGATGTAACAGGGACGCTTAGTATTACTTTAGGCAATGGCGGTTCATTCACATCTACCGGTACTATCACTGCAAACGGCGGCGTTTCTCAAACAGGAACCGGCGCAGAAAACTATCTTGCCAGAGATGTCGCTGCTAACAATGCAGACATCTCTTTCGCAAGTCCTATTATTATTACCGGTTCAGCCGATATCACTTTTAGTACCGGGACAACTGGAGCGGGAAACATTAGCCTCGCGAACGTAACAAGAGACGCGAATCAAAAAGCGATAAGCATAACCGCCGGAACCGGAACCGTCACGACAGCAGATATTGGCGCCGCAAGTTCCAACGGTTTTAATGATATAACTATTTCGGGAAACAGCATCAATCTTGATGGGAATATCTATTCCGAAAACGGGGTTATACTTACTGGTTCCGTGAATATAACTCAAACAGGAATCATAACCGCAGATACGCTTGTCATGAACGGAGCAGCTTCCTACGAGTTAACGCAGACAAATCTTGTTGGAACATTACACACGAATGGGGATGTTACAGGAACCATTGATTTCATCAACAACGCCTCTTTAATAATAGGAACGAATGGAATTAAAACGAGTAATGTTGATGTAAAATTAACAGCAAATGGATTTGAGTTTGACGGCGGTATCGATGCGGGAACTGCGGAGATTACACTTAACACGAATGACAATGACTTTAACTCCGGCACAGCGGCGGTAAACCTAACGGCATCGACGGTTACGATTGACGCCGGAGACGGAGCACTTACCGTTCCTAATACTTCTGTTTTCGATATAGCTGACACATTGGTACTTATAGGGAGTCCTGTAAGTGTTGGAAATACGCTGACTATGCCGAACTTGGCAATAAGCAGCGGCAGCGGAGATTTATCACTGACGCTTGGCGACGGTGATATTCGGATAGCGATTATATGTGCCGGAAATATTTCTGTTACAAAAGCAAATACCGGTAAACTGATAATCGCGGACCTTTGGGATATTGCCGGAATTATCGGGATCCAGGCGCCTTCGGGAAGAGCCGGAGTTGTAACGCTAACTGCCGCTCAAGTGATAGAGCAGGAAGCAGACGCATTGGTGAGTGCAAACACTCTTGTGTTGAAAGGAGCGGCTTCCCACACTCTCACTCAGTCAAATAATGTCGGCATATTACACACCGGCGGGGCAAGTACCGGCGTAATCGATTTTATCAACAGCACAGGATTTACCGTAGGTGATGGGACAAACGGAATAAAAACAAATAATGCCGCCCTTACGTTGAATATCGTTCCTGACAACACTATTATACTCAATAATGATATTACCACCAACGGCGGAGAGATAACTTTTTCTGATAATGTCACATTAGGCCGTACTGTTTCTATCAACAGCGGCGACGGAGACATAACCTTTTCCGGAACGGTGAACGGGAGTCAGAATCTTACTATTGATCATGGTGATGGGACTGTTACATTCACCGGAGCGGTTGGTTCTACAACAGAGATTGGAACAGGGACAGGATCGTCTCTTTCCATTTCTACTACCGGAATTGGATCAACAATCTTTAGCAGCACTTTAACTACAAACAGCGGGATGAGCATTATAAGCCCGGTAACATTCAACGAGAATGTGATCATTGGCGCCGGAGATACAGCAACAACATTGAGCGGGACGGTAACGGTTATTGCCGCATTGACGGAAATAAGCGCGGGAAGAAATATAACATTCGGGGATGAAGTAATATTAAACACTTCAACTACGAAGGCTGTCATACAAACTTCCGCAAACAATGGCAATATCATTTTTGAAGATACAATTAATTCAAATAGGAATCTGGAATTGCTTGCCAATGGAACCGGGAAGGTAACTTTTTCAGATGATGTTACTGTTTCGGGAAATACCAATCCCGCTTTGGCAGTAAGGGCGGCTGGACTGGAAGTAAAAAACAATACCACGCTTGTTGATACCAGCGGAGGAACGAATAAAGATATTTACTTTGAAGTGAATAATCTTACTACGGAAAATGCTCCTTCTATCAATGCCGGCACGGGAACTGTTACGTTTACTCCTTTAAACACAGCGATGACAATAGAATATGGCGATGAGGATAAAGATATTGCGCAAGTCTATTATTCATCAGAATGGACAAATATTGATGCCGACTCTTTAGTTATCGGAAAAACAGGGCATACGGGTACGGTCTCTATGACGGGAGTCGATACTGCCAAGGTCAAAACAACATTAAGAAATGATACGCTCATTAGCATTCAGGGGGATTATACATCTGCGCATGAATTTATTTTAGACACAAAAAAAGTAGATGTTATCACAGACGCTGAAATATCATTAACAACAACAGCTTTGAACATCGGCAATAATATCAATCCCATAGAAGTTGAGTTGAAGGCATCACTTGATGTAACGGCTGTAGGCATCACTTTTTCAGGAGATATTTCCGCCGATGCAGATACTCGAAATCTTACGCTTGACGCGGGAGCTGGGAATATTACTGTTGCGGGAACAGTGGGAACCAGTGACACAAACCGATTAGGGACTTTGACGATAAGCAATGCGGTAGATGCGGAGTTTTCAAGCGCTGTATACGCTGCCGGTTTTATTCAATCAGCGGGAACGGGAACAACTACCTTCACAGGCATTCAAAATTACAGCGGAGCATTTTCTTTTACCGGAAATAACTTAACGGTAAATGCTGCTATTATCACTGCCGGGGGATTTACCCAAAACGGTACCGGAATAAACCGCATTGGGGCAAATATTACTACCATTAACAAAGATCTCTCTTTCGCAAGTCCCGTAGTTATTACCGGTTTAGCTGACATCACTTTTAGTACCGATACAGACGGCGGAGATATCACTCTTGCTGATATGACATGGGCTGATACTCAAAAAGCGATAACCTTAACCGCCGGAACCGGAACCGTCACGACCGCAGATATTGGCGCCACAAGTTCCAACGGTTTTAATGATATAACTATTTCGGGAAACAGCATCAATCTTGATGGGAATATCTATTCCGAAAACGAGGTTATACTTACCGGTTCCGGAAATATAACTCAAACAGGAATCATAACCGCAGATACGCTTGTCATGAATGGAGCGGGAGCCTATACGCTTATACAATCAAACGCTGTTAGTTCTTCAATCACTACCAGCGAAGCAAGTACCGGAACAATTCAATTTACCAACAGCACAGGATTTACGGTAGGTGATGAGACAAACGGAATAATCACAAATAATCAGCCGGTAACATTAATAGCAAATAGCGGAAATATCACTATAGCTAATCCTATCACTGGCGGAAACATCGCGGTATCGCTCAGTTCTGCTAACGGTAACTTAACAAGCCTTGCCGCTGCCGCGATTAATTCCGGCGGCGGAATCGTGAGTCTTAAAGCCGGATCGGCTGGAACCATAACCCTTAACGGCAGCATAACAAATACGAATACAACCGCTCAGGCTGTAAGCATAGGGAACGCCGCGACGGTGAATGTCGGGACAATTGCGACCGGCGGAACCGTGACTGTCGGCGGAACAGGGAATACAGTGTCGGCAAACATAACCCAATATGCGGGAACAAGTATTTCCGCCGGAGCGGTAAGTATGACGACAAGTAACGGGAATATCGCTTTAAACGGTAACGGGGTGAACGCTGGAACCACTGGAAATGTAACACTTTCACTTACCGGCGGAACAGGAACCATAAGCCAGGATACCGGTGGAAAAATAACGGCGGCAAGTGTTTATGTAACTTCACGGAACGGGATACACTTGGATGCTGTGGCAAATGAAGCGGGAAATGTCAGTTTAAAAAACAACAGTGGCGATATCAATTATCAAAACGGAATATCCATGACGGCAGCAGCCGACAATGATGGAACTAACGGAACAATAACCATTACCGAAACATCGGGAACAATGACAGTTGGAACTGTAAACTCTATCACCGGAATTACATCAACTAACAGCTATATAACCCTAACAGCAGATGAAATGGATATAAATGCGGCAGTGAATGCCGGAAGCAGCACAATATACGTACAGAACTACAGCCCCACCCGCCCAATATTCCTTGGGGGAACCGGCACCGGCCTGGCATTGGATGATACCAGTTTAGCGAACCTCCGGTCACAGACCTTACGGATTGGCCGCTCTGTTATGAATCCTTCGGGATTGATTACGATCAACAATGCTTTCGCATTGGACAGCTCTGTATCAACGCTTGCTTTGGAAACCGGCAGCGCGATTCAAGTAAACACCGATGATCAAGTCATAAGTGGTGCCGGTTTATCATCTTTGGTAATCAAGGCTGATGCGGCGGTAGAAATTGAAATCGGCGCGACACAATCGCCTTTGAATATTGCCGTGTTATCTACAAATGGGGATGCAATATCAATAAAAAAGAATACCGGTAATCTTAATGTATTTGATGGAAATGGAATTATACCAGGAGTAAGGGGTGTTGCATTGCAGACAGGCGGAACCATCACGCTTCATTCCGCCACCGCCGGAACCCTAAGTCAGGACGCAAACGCACCGGTGAACGCGGGGACAAGCGGAACGCTTATTCTGAATGGGCCTGGAATATATAATTTGGATAATACTTCAAATCTCGCAGGAGTATTACACACCGGCGGAGCAAGTACCGGAACAATTCAATTTACTAACAGCACAGGATTTACCGTAGGTGATGGGACAAACGGAATAAAAACAAATAATGCCGCTCTTACGTTGAATATCGTTCCAGACAACACTATTACACTCAATAACAATATCACCACCAACGGCGGAGCGGTAACTTTTTCAGATAACGTCACATTAGGCGATAATGTTTCTATCAACAGCGGTAACGGAGACATAACTTTTTCCGGAACGGTAAACGGGAGTCAGAATCTTGCTATTGATCATGGCAACGGGATTGTCAATTTTCATGAAAATATTGGTGGTTCCACAAACGTAACAGCGGTTGGAACAGGAACAGGGACTTCTCTTGCTATTACCGGAATTGGATCAACAATCTTTAGCAGCACTTTAACTACAAACAGCGGGATGAGCATTACAGGCCCGGTAACATTCAACAGGAATGTGATCATTGGCGCCGGAGACACAGCAACAACGTTGAGCGGGACGGTAACGGTTATTGCCGCATTGACGGAAATAAGCGCGGGAAGAAATATAACATTCGGAGATGAAGTAATATTAAACACTTCAACTACGAAGGCTGTCATACAAACTACCGCAAACAATGGCAATATCATTTTTGAAGATACAATTAATTCAAATAGAAATCTGGAATTGCTTGCCAATGGAACCGGGAAAATAACTTTTTCAGATGATGTTACCGTTTCGGGAAATACTAATCCCGCTTTAAAAGTAACGTCCGGCAGTTTAGATGTACAAAAGACCATTGATACTTCCAGTGGAACAAATCGGAATATCGAATTTATTGTCAACGAGCTTACTACTAATAATGTGACAGCTTCCATTAATGCCGGCAATGGAAACTTCTCTATTCGTCCTGAAGATTCCAATTACACAATTGAATATGGCGATGAGGATAAAAATATTGCGCAAGTCTATTATTCTTCCGCATGGGACAGCGTCACAGCCTTGTCGTTCACGGTAGGAGGAACTTCTCAAAACGGCGACATTTCTTTGTCTGGTGTATCAAGCGCGCCGTTTGAACTTAGCGTACAAACTAACGGAACAATTCACGTTGCGGGAGATTATACTTCTCTAAATCACAAAGTAAATTTGATTGCAAGTGCTATTACTTTCCCCAACACTTTGGGATCATCACGTACTATCAACTTAGGAACGGCTGCCTTCTCTGCCAATCATCCTGTTGCGTTGAATAATATTGATGATGTGACCATAACAGCCTCAGGCGGTATTTCCTTCTCCGATGTTATTTCTGCCGCAGGCATCGCGGCTAATAATCTTACGCTTGACGCAGGAAGCGGAGATATTACTGTTGCGGGAACAGTGGGAACCAATGCCGCAAGATTAGGGACTTTGACGGTAAGCAATGCAAGAGATGTAGATTTTTCAAACGCTGTATACACTGCCGGTTTTATTCAATCAGCGGGAACGGGAACGACTACCTTCACAGGTACTCAAAATTACAGCGGAGCTTTTTCTTTTACCGGCGTCAACTTAATGGTGAATAATGCCGCGACAGTGGGAGAAACCTTTTCTTTTACCGGTACTGACTTAACGGTAAATGATGCTGTGACGGTAACCGGAGAAACAACAATCACGAACAATGGTCTTTTCACTACAAGTGCTGCCGGTGAAATTACAGCTCGCGGCGGGCTTACCCAAGACGGTACCGGAACAAACCGCATTGGGGCAGACATCACCACTACATCAACACCTATCAGCTTTGCGGCGAACATTGAGCTTACCTTGAATGAAACCGTTACTTTTTCCACTGGCGCAGACGGCGGAAATATTGCGTTGAATGGAGCAATAATTCCATCCGCCGCAAATACTCAAAGTCTTACGCTTAACTCGGGAAGCGGGGACATTACCATTGCGGAAACCGCTGGAACCGATGCCGCAAGATTAGGGATTTTGACGATAAGCAGCGCAAATGACGCGGATTTTTCAAGCGCCGTACACGCGGTTAATTTCATCCAATCAGCGGGAACCGGAACGACAACTTTTGCTGATATTCAGAATTACAGCGGAAGCTTCTCTTTTACCGGTACCGGCTTAACGGTAGAAGCCGCGCTAAACGCAATCGGAATTGTTGTTATTGATAACAACGGCGTATTTAGTACCGGTACTGACGGTACCATCGAAGCCGCGGGAGGATTTACCCAAAAAGATTCCGGTTCCAACAAAACCGGTACGAATAGTATCGGAGCCAATATCACTACCGCAAATACAAATATGTCGTTCTCTAGTCCCATTGAGTTTACATCCCCTGTTGTTTTTTCTACCGGCCCAGAAGACGGTAACATCGAACTAAACGGAAACACATCGGCATCCGTTTCAAACGTAAGCCTTATGCTTAATGCCGGAACCGGAAATATTTCCGCCAATGATCTTGGCGCTCCCAATCCTCATTGGTTTTCAACGCTCACCGTTTCAGGAACAACTATTACCTTTAACGGAAATGTGCATTCGGAAGGGAGCATCACTATTACGGGAACGAATATCAACAATGATGGCCATATTCATGCGGGCCCCGCAGCGGCAGACGGCAATGCCGTAATTTTTGAAGGCATATACGAAGGTTTGAACGACGGACAAATTATTGGGTCGCCTGATTCCGATAAAAACCCAAATATTATTTTTAAAGAAAATGTAACTTTCAACAACAATGGAATAATTCTTAACGGCGATGTTATCAAATTTGAAGGAACTGCACAGCAAATATTCAAACCGGCAGGAAACCTGTTTGAAGGCAAGATAGTTATCAACAACAAAAACGGAGTTATCGTAACGGAAAGCAAGGGAGCTCAAAACGGAGAATTGGCGATTTACAATGGAACGCTTACCATCGATCCTTCTTCTGCCTGGCTTATGGACACTTCCAATATGTTACTTTCTTCTGCCGTTGGGTTTGTGGGAAACAGCGGAATACTCGCTTTTGGAGATACAGCAAATCAAGCGGCCGCTCTTACCACTCTCGGTTTTTCCGCGTTAAACGAATTTACCTTTGCGGCCGAGGGAACCGGAACGAAAACCGTTACTTCATCGGGAAATATCACGATTGGCGCCGACACGCTTGGTACTTCGGAACAGGTAGATTTTATTATTATTGATGCCGGTAGTACCTTGGTACATACGAATGACAAACAAATCGGCAATCTTGTTATAAATAACAGCGATGTAAGCCTTGAATCGCCTCTCTCTGTAAGACGTAACATTATTATTCAAAGCGGAACCCTCGATGTATCCAGCACCAGCCATAAGATAACGGTCGGCCGTCATTGGCGGCAGTATCTTAAAAACAATGCGGCCAGTCCCAATCCTTTCAATCCCAGAAACGGAACGGTGAAATTTACCGCTGAGACCGGAGAAGATGACGACAGCGATGGTGTAAAAGAAATTCATATTCAGGGGTCAACAACCTGGTTTAACTTTGAATCTGATACGCCAGCAAGAATAGTGATAAAATTCGCGAGAAATGATCTTAAAATTATTGATAATATTTCGCATACATTC
Source organism: Treponema sp. UBA937 (assembly GCA_002293455.1). Classification (GTDB taxonomy): domain Bacteria; phylum Spirochaetota; class Spirochaetia; order Treponematales; family Breznakiellaceae; genus UBA937. The sequence goes on along the minus strand of DBDH01000069.1, from coordinate 26,504 downwards.
TCCGGCAAATTTATCGTTAAAACTATCGATCCTGATCCTGATACCGAATCTCCTCCAAACGATAGAACGCTCTTGACAAAAATGGATAATGCCGATTACGACGAATCCATCTTTGCGGTTCCGGCAGATGAGAACAGCGACAAGGACCCGGTGAACATCCAGCTTGAGCTGAACCGTGATTATTTTTGGACAATTAAAGTTGAGACAGCAAATATGGATTTCGATAATGTAACGGTAAAATACTCCTGGGCCGAACCTAAATCAATCAATCTTATGGGCGCCAGATTTGATCATGTTGATGCCGTTCCTCACTTGGCGGATTTAACCGATTCTTCTCTTTACGCACATTATCCGCATTACTGTGTAGGATGGACTGAGGGCATCGAGTTTATCTACAGTTACACCGAAGACTCTGATTATGACGGACGGATTGACCGAATCCGGGTTCAGGCATCTACGACATTTACCGGAGTTTTTGATCCGACCTTGTTCAATATTGAGGTAGACGGATACAAAGTAAAAGGTTCCCCCACCCGCGTGACGGGAGAGAATGATATGTTCTATATCAATCTGGAACCGCAGCCCTATGCCGATGGAGGAAATGTCCTCACATGGCGGCTTTTGCGTAACGACTCTATAACAGAAATCGACAGCGGACTCAACTATTCGTTTATGACTATTCTTCCGGAAATGGAAACGTTTGATACTACATGGCCTATTGTACATTACTCGCTTATGCTCCCCAAAAACGCGGATGACAGCAGTACATCGCAGGAATTATTCATTCAATTCTCTGAGCCTGTCACAAAGCCTGAAATTAGCGTTCCTGGTTATACGGTAAAAAATGTTACAGCCATTTCTCCCGTGACTCTTGTGAATCCCGTAACGCTCATGAATGCAACATACGCTTCTGAATATCTGATTACATTTGATCCAAGCGACAAATTCACCATTGAAGACATGACGAAACAATTGCCTTATAAAATATACAACAGTGCGGCGGTGGTGGATTTTAAACCTGAACTCCCATTGCACAGTCCCGATTATCCTTATCCAAGAATTCCAGTTGACGCAAAGTACGAGGTTTATTCCCTTATTCCTCCTTATGATACGCGCGTACCGCTTCTTCTTGAGAATCCCAAAACCGAAAAAGAATTTACTTTCAGGATAACCGACATCCTTATTTCCATTCCTCCGGTTGGTCCCAACGATAAGCGGTATTTTGCCTGGCCGGTTTTCGGGAGAGATGAAATCGGATTCCGGGAACCTTTCCAACCGGCGGATGAAATTGATCTTGTCGCAATCCGCAAGTTTGACGGCTCCGGAACTTTGCGGGATATGGAAATTACGCTTGATGTAATGGTCAATCCTCTTTTCAGCCCAAACCCAGATTTGATTATGGGTGCCAGCGTTCCTTCTTCTTTCAGAGGAACAAGTCCTCATACTTCCGACGGATTATGGCTGTTCTATAAATCGGGCTTGGTTCCCAAGCCTTTTGGATTAAGCAAACGATTTGAGACAAAACCGGCTTCATCACCAAGCAACAATCTGGTGTATTACCTTTTGGGTGAGGACGAAAATGATTACACCGATATGGATGTTGTAGATTTCTATTTCACGATCCCAAATCTGGATCTGAATCCGGGTGCCTCTGATTTGGCGGCAGGCCACTTGGATATAGCTCCTGGTGCTCCCATCCCAACCGATTGGTACCGCAGGATTAAGCCTTTTAGCTTTAATATAAAAGAACTCGTTCTCCAGCGCGGCGGCGCGACTATTCTAAACAACGTCATCAATCCTACAAAGGGTGAAAAAACGTATCTTGACTATACCATCACAAGGAGCGGCCCGGTAACAGTCCAGGTCTTTACTATGGACGGTACCCTAGTCCAGGTGTTGTACCGCGGCAGCCGTTCTCCCGGTGATTACATGGAATCCTGGGACGGAAAGAACCGCGGCGGACGAGTCGTAGCGCGCGGCATGTATTTTATCCGCATAGTAGGTCCATCTATAGATGAAATCCGAAAAGTGATGGTTGTTAAGTAAATACTCCCGACGGTCCCCCTGAGGCACTCGAAGGGACCATGCGAAGAAAATGCAGTCCGGCGAGTGGTTTCGAGGGCCTCAACCACCGGATTTTTTTTGTCGTTCTATTGAGACAACTGGTTTTTTTCGGTATACTTACTGGGTTATGGATAGTAAGCATCTTCATTGGGCTGATCAGACAGCGGAAAAAATCATCCGGGAAAAGGGTGACAAGGAAACGTATACCTGCGCTTCGGGAATTACCCCTTCCGGAACGGTACATATCGGGAATTTTCGCGAAATTATAAGCGTCGAACTTGTTGCGCGCGCGCTTCGGGATAAGGGTAAAAAAGTCCGTTTCATTTATTCCTGGGACGATTATGATGTTTTTCGCAAAGTTCCAAAGAACATGCCGCGGCAGGAAATGTTAGCGGAACATCTCCGCTTTCCCATCACTATGGTTCCCGATCCTACGGGCCGGGATGAAAGTTACGCCCGTCACAACGAAGTCGATGTTGAATCGGAGCTGCCCAAAGTGGGAATATATCCCGAATATCTCTATCAATCTGAACGTTACCGGTCTTCTTTATATGCCGAAGGAATCCGCACGGCTCTGGAACACCGGGATCAGCTTAAAAACATTCTCGATAAGTTTCGTGACGATGATCACAAGATTCAAGGCGAATGGTGGCCTATTTCTGTATTCTGCGACAACTGTAATAAGGACGAAACGGACATTGACGGCTGGGATAGTGAGTGGGGCGTATCGTATCATTGTAACTCCTGCAATCACAAAGAAACCGTAGATATCCGATCTTCCAAAGGCGTAAAACTCGGCTGGCGTGTTGATTGGCCTATGCGCTGGGAATATGAAAAGGTAGATTTTGAACCAGCGGGAAAAGATCATCACAGTCAGGGCGGCTCTTTTGATACGGCGCGCCTCGTCTGCAAAGAAGTCTACAACTGGGATGCGCCTGTCAGTTTCCGCTACGATTTTATCGGCGTAAAGGGAAGCGCCGGAAAGATGTCCAGTTCATCCGGCAATGTCATCAATCTTGCCGATGTTTTACGGGTGTACATTCCGGAAATCGCGCGGTATCTGTTCGCGGGAACAAGGCCCAACACAGAGTTTACCATCAGTTTTGATCTTGACGTTATTAAAACCTATGAAGATTTTGATAAAACCGAACGGATCGCGTGGGGCGCGGAAAAAGCAAAAGATGAATCGGTATACCAAAAAGAACGCCGCATTTACGAACTTTCCCAAGTGGGAAATATGCCCGTAATGATGCCCTATCAAATTCCGTTTCGTCATCTTTGTAATTTGATTCAGATTGCGGACGGAAATATTGAAAAGGTTATCGCGGACATTGACGATATACAGAGTGAACAGCTCGAAGGTCTCCGCCGCCGCTGCATGTGCGCTAAATATTGGGTCGAAGAATGCGCTCCCGAAGAATTCAAATTTCAGCTCCGTCCGTCCGGGGAGATTTCATCGGTTTTGCAAGATGATGAAAAAGCCGCCGTAAAAAGTCTTAGAGAAGATGTTATCGCGGTTATTGAAAGTTTCGCGGACGATAAAGCTTGTGCGGAAGCAATTTACAAAACCGCCGAAAAACACAACATGGACGGCAAAATTTTGTTTCGCGCGGCATATCAAGCGCTTATCGGAAAAGACCAGGGTCCCCGTCTTGCCAGCTTCCTGCGAACCATCAATAAAGACAGACTTTTGGATATTCTGGCCGCGTATTAATTCTTTGCGCGAAAAAATCACAAAACCGCACCCAAGGAGGCATTTGTTGATTCTCAATTGAATAAACAAATGCTCTCAGTTTGGGGAAATATCCTGCACAATTCGATCATTTTCTCTTGTTTTTATCCCGAAATCGTCTTAATCTGAATTTATAAGCAGAAAAGTATCATTCCGGGGAGGATATGGGTTAATTTGGGGGATTTCGGAATACTTTAAAAATTTTTTTATGTAAAAACAAGGAAAAGATTATGTCTAATGTAAAAAAAACCGTGACATTGTCCGCTGTTGTGCTTGTTGTCATGATAGCCGGCAGTGTATCCCTCAGTATGAAGCTCCTGCCGAAAAACGAAACTAACGCAGAGCAATTTTATGTTGTTAATCAATTACGTTTTGAGTATTCGTATGTTCTCATTGTAAGCGAAGAGTCCCATTTTAAGAATAATCTGGTAAAAAGAATCTCGGATCATTTTTACAGCAGGCCCATACTTTTTTCCGTGATTAATGAAGAGGAATTGATAAGTACAAATGAAGACATCTGGGATATGATTATCATTGTTACTACCGCACATGATGATGATGTGGTTCAAGCAATCAATCATTTTATTAATAACCATAAATCTCCCGAAAAAGTGTGCTTAGTCGTTACCACAGAAAACGGAAAATGGAACAGTAATTTTCGGGACGGAGTAGACGTTATCACCACTACTTCACAATTAAAAAACACGGCAAAAATAAGCGGAAGAATAATAAAAAAGATCGATCCTGTTGCTATGAGGTAATGTTTCCGCCGCGGGATGATGCCACAATATCGACATGAAAACAGCCTGAGAAAAACTCAGGCCATTTATTCTTGCGTTTTACTATTGATCGAACCGTCTGTTGCTTATTTCTTCCTAAGATACTTTACGCTGTCCAACGCAACGGCGCTGATAAGAATAAGCCCCTTGAACACAAACTGCCAGTTTGTGTCAATGCCAAGGAATGTAAGGCAGTACGTCATACCGGTAAAGATAATAACGCCGATAACCGCGCCGCTGATCTTTCCGATGCCTCCGTTAAAGGATATGCCCCCCACAACACAGGCGGCGATGGCGTCAAGTTCAAATCCCTGACCATTTCCCGCGCTGGCGTTCGCTCTAAAGGCCTCAAAGAATGCGCCGAATCCGTAGAAGATCGCGGCCATGATGAAAACTCCCAAGGTAACCTTGAACACGCTGATGCCGCTTACGCTTGCCGCCTCGGAGTTGCCGCCTACGGCATACATATTTTTGCCGAAGATGGTTTTATTCCAGACAAACCACGCCGCAATAATGGCAATGACCGCGGGAATAATCAGCTTGGGAAAAGTGATCATCTCTCCATTAAGGAGACCCAGAATCCAACGTCCGCCAAGAAGATTCTTGATACCGCTGTCAATAGAACCGACAGAAGTTCCGCTTGTCGCGGAAAAGAGCAGTCCGTAGATAATCAACTGCGTTGACAGGGTCGAAATAAAGGGATGAATTTTCAGTCTTGCGGTAAAAACCCCCGCAAAGGAACTGAACAAAACACACAGAGTAACCGAAATAACGAGCGCCATAATAACCCTTATGCCCATCGGAAGCGGGGTAAAATCCCAGGGGGTCATACCGAAGAAGGACACGATATTCTTTCCCGGATGCAGAATCAGTCCGGTAACAACCGAACCAAGCGCAACCATGCGCCCAACACTTAAGTCGGTTCCCGCAAGGAGAATCAATCCGGCAACGCCAAGAGCATAAAACATACGGGTGGACGCCGTTTCCAAAATGGTCAGCAAATTGGGCAGCGACAGAAGAATCCCTTTATTTAACAGAGGCGCAAGAACGATGCAGACAACAAAGAATACCAGAATCGCCAGATAGAGACCGTTGTTGAGAAGGAACTTAGCCATTTTGAATTTATAAATGTAGTTCCTGAAATTCAGCGCAATATCCTCGGAAAATTTTGATTTCCCGTTGCGCAGATTTCTGTTTATCTGAACATGTTCAACAAAAGCCTGGTTCTTCGCGTCCCTTGCGGCGTTAACGGCGGACTGGAATTTACTCTTTGCGTCAAATAGTCTCGACCGAAGCTCAAACGCGTGGGTCTCCAACTCCTCATTAAGAACATGAGCGGCAGTTTTTCCGTCACTGTATTTTGCGCGAATTTTCTCCTTTTCGGCGGCTCCCGTCTCCTTTATTTCGATGACATCATCCCGGTACGAAGCCTTATATTGTTTTTCCTTTTCGGTTTCTTCGGCGACGACTTTTTTTATGTATGCCGAAGCAAAGCTGTTCGAGTATTTTACCGCTTCATGGGAAAGCCTTGTCTCTTCAGGTTTATTGGCTTTGGCTGTTTTCTTAGCTTCCACAATCTGGCTTTCACAGCTTTCAATCTTTTTCTGCCTGGTTTCCGGATCGATCAGCTTATTCCTTTTAGCGGAAAACATCTCCTGCTTTAACAATAAAATCTTATTAGCCCCGTCTTTCCTCAGTTCATGAAGCTGACGGATATATTCTTGTAACTTTTGATCTTGTTCATACGATACCGCGTCCGTCACGGCGCTCTTTTCATTTTTCTGTCCGGTTTCCATATTGTCCCTCATAAATATTTTGCTGACAAGCGCAGCAGAGCTTCCTGATCTGTTTCTTTCGTATTGACAATTCCCGCAAGCCGGTGATTCGACATAACAGCTATGCGGTTGGTTATTCCAAGGATTTCAGGCATTTCACTGGACACAACCACAATCGTCTTGCCCTCTTTTGCCATGCGGATGATAAGCTGATAAATCTCATACTTTGCGCCTACGTCGATGCCCCTCGTGGGCTCATCAAGAAGGAAAATATCCGGCTGCCGTTCAAGCCACTTCCCGATGATAGCCTTCTGCTGGTTTCCTCCGCTCAGAGAACTTATCAGCTCATCTACGGAAACGCATTTTACGCGCATTGTTTTCACTTCCCTTTCGGCAGCGTCCCACATTTTCCGGTTGGAAAGCACCACGCCGGATTTGTAGCTCGCAAGGTTCGTAATGGTAATATTAAACTGAATAGCGGCCTTGGCGAACATGCCGTTGAGCTTCCGCTCTTCCGTTACCAAAGCAAAACTGTGATCCATCGCGTCGCGGCTGTTATTGAATCTCTGCTTTCTTCCCCCAACGGCAATCACCCCCGAAGAAATTGTTCTGATGCCGAACATCGCTTCTAGGAGTTCGCTCCGCCCGGCGCCGACCAGCCCATAGAGCCCGAATATTTCTCCCTTTTTTACGGTAAACGAAATATCCTCCAGAATGGGTTCGTACTTCGTGGAGAGGTTTTTCACTTCCAGGTATTCCTCTCCCGGCGCATTATCGACATCAGGGTAGCGGTTATCCAAAGACCGCCCAACCATCGCCGAAATAAGCTGGTTCATATCAATATTTTCTATCGGACTGGAAAGAGTCATCTTTCCGTCACGTAAAACAGCAACTTCATCGCATATCTCAAAAATTTCATCAATTTTATGCGAGATATACACAAAAGAAACACCTTTTTCTCTTAAATTATTGATTATTGAAAAAAGTTTACGTACTTCACGCTCCGTTAAGGATGAAGTAGGTTCATCAAGAACGATGATCTTTGCGTCATAGGAAACGGCTTTCGCGATTTCAACCATCTGTCTTTGAGAGACAGACATGGTACGCATAACCATTTTTGGATTGACGTTCATTTCAAGAGAGGAAAAAAGAGCCACAGCCTCCTTGAGCATTCTCGCTTCGTCAATCGTTCCAAAACGGGTGGGATATCTTCCCAGAAAAAGATTGTCGGTAACGGTTCTGTCAAGGCATTGGTTCAACTCCTGGTGAACCATGGCAACCCCGTGTTCAAGCGCCTCTTTAGGATTTTTGAAATCAACCGGCTTATTCAGCAGAGAGATGCGGCCTTCGTCTTTGCTGTAAATTCCGAAGAGGCATTTCATCATGGTTGATTTTCCGGCCCCATTTTCGCCCATGAGCCCGACAACAGAACCTTTTTTTACCGTCAGACCGATACTGTCAAGCACTTTATTTTTCGCAAAAGATTTAGACAAATTGGTTATTTCGAGCACTATATCATTCATACACTTCCCTGTTTGCTTAGAGGGGGCATCAAACCAAAGTTCCCCCAAAGAATATTGCATCCATGAGGGAACTTGTTAAAACTACTTACTCAAAAAACTGAAACTTTCAATAACTTAGTATTGCAGCTTATCTGTGTAATCCCTTCCTGAGTTTGTCTTGACCATGTTGATTGCATAGGCATCGAAATTATTCAGGTTGGTGAATCTATCCAAAACGCTGGATTCATTCTGTCCGTCACCCTGAACAACCGTCAAATCAATACCCAACAGAGGGGCATAGTAGTTCAACGCGGGCAGGTAAGAAGAAGACAGGAAGTTGTCCGCCGAGTTATAGATTGTCAGCAGCACCCGTTTCCTGGGAGCGGAACTCTGCTTAATACCGGCGTCACGTGCTCCGGCAGTGTAGTCTCTCCAGTTGGAGGCGTTAACCGCGGCGTTCTGGGCCATCAGCGCTTTTTCACCGGCTCTGTAGTCAACAGTGGCGGAAATCTTGTTTCCGTATTGATCGGGAGTGGTGATACCTTTGGTATACACATCGGCGCCTGCAAGACCATCAAGCAGGTTGCGGAGAACCTGGAGAGTCGCTGTCGCCTGAGCGTCTACGTTCTGGGAAACAGTTCCGGAAAGTATTCCGGCTCCGATAGCTTCGATAGCGTCCGCGTTGGCGTCATACCCGAAAATCGGAACACCCGCGGGATAGTTTGAAGCCTGAAGAGAACCCATAGCCATACCGTCATTGTTGGAAACAACCATGTCAATCTGATTGCCGAATCTAGTCGCCCATCCGCTCATGGCGTCGGTAGCGGCGTTGGCATTCCAAGTAGAACCGTCGGTGCCGGTCATCGCCCTGCTTTCAAGTTCAACAACTTTGAAAGCTGTGCCGCCGATTGTGACAGAACCTTCTTTGGCAACACCGGGATCGGTTGAACCATTCCAAGTCCCTAAAGCTTTTCGGATGCCTTCGGTACGGGCCTTTGAGTCGTTGTGGCCAACATCACCAATGCACAATACATAGCCGATAATGCCGTCGCCATTGCGGTCGAGAGCAGCGGTCTGACCGGCAAGATAATCGGTAATCAATTTACCCTGCACAGCGCCGCCGCCGGCAGCGTCAAAGCCGACATAATACGTCTGACCGTTCCAATTCATCGCGGCCATGTCGATAGCGCCGGAAACAGGGTCCGAAGGCTGCCGGTTAAAGAATACTAACGGTTTGTCCTTATTCAGAACAGTCGCTGTCGCTGCCGCTGCCGCGCCGGAGTCGGTTCTTCCGCCGGCAAATACCGCGCCGCACACAGATGCAACAATTAACAGAATTGCGCACATTCTTTTCATACTTTTCCTCCAAGTGTTTTTTGTATCAGGGATGAAACCCAAACAAGATTAACATCTTTCTGATTACTCTTTCAGTTTATAATGACAATCAGTATTTTACAATGAAAATCGATATTCTTTTTTTGATGAAAATATACTCCTTCACATTGTTATTTTGTAATTGTCCCATCCAGATCCCAAAGGTCTTCCCATCCTTTTGCGCCCGGCCAGAGGAAAACCTGTCCCTTAACAAGACGGCAGTTTCGTTCCGCCTTTTCAAGAAGTTTCATCTCATCCTGAGTCAAAGGGTCTTCGGTAACGGCGCGCAGATTTCCCGCGTAATTTTTTTCATGTACGGAAAAAGGAATGGGGATAGAACCGCGCTGAACCGCCCACTTAATGCACACAAGAGCCGGATGTATCCCGTGCGCTTCCGCGGCAGAAACAACTTCCGGCAGTTCGGTGTCCGCAACATCGCCGGGAGCCTTGTCCCGTTCGGGACGGTTCGGCGAACCGATAGGACAATAACCGATAACAACAATATTCTGCACACGGCAATAATCAAACAATTCCCGCTGCTGAAAAGACGGATGCTGTTCCATCTCGATAAGTTCGGGCTTTATCCTGCACAGAGGAAGAACCTCTTTCAGCTTCGGGATGGTCATATTCGACATGCCGAGATGCTTAGTTTGTCCCTTCTCGTAAATCTCTTCCATCTGCTTCCACGTTGACATGAAGCGGTCAACATCAAAGGGAACGGAATCGGGATTGCGGGAATCGCCGTCACAGCCCGGAGCGTGATAGTTGGGGAAAGGCCAGTGAACAAAATACGCGTCAATGTATGACAGCCGGAGATCGGCAAGGGTTTTCGCGATAGACGCGTGAACCTGCCCCGGACTATGCATATTGTTCCAAACCTTTGATGTAATAAATAACTCGTCACGCTTTACATCGCCCGACTGAAAAGCCGCGTCAAAAACCTTGCCGATAAGGTCTTCGTTGCCGTAGACCGACGCGCAGTCAAAAAACCGGTATCCGCAGCGGATGGCGCCGGCTACGGCGGAAGATACTTCTTCGGGGCCGTACTTATCCGACCCGAAAGTTCCCATCCCGATAGACGGAATATCCCTGCCAGACGCAAGTCTTATCCGCGGAATGCCGGCGTTGTCAATTACAGATGTCATTTCAATTCCTCATCGGCGCACACGGCGACCTTACCGCAGTTCCCGCCGTCCATCAGCGTGTAGGCTTCATCAGCTTTATCAAGGGAGAAACGGTGCGTCACGAGAGCATCCGGATGAATATTCCAGCGGACAAGTTCCTCAACCAGATTTTCCATCAGCCAGATGCTTGTTACCCAGCTTCCGTAAATCGTCTTTTGATCGTGAATGATGTCAGGACTGGGATTGAAGCTGACGGTGTTTCCCTCGCCGACGAAAGCGATTTTTCCCCACTGACGTGTCGCGCGAATCGCGGTCTGCCTGCCGGCGTCGCTGGCCGAAGCGTCAAAGGCACGTTCAACGCCCCTTCCGTTTGTGTAGTCCTTAATCTCTTTTACGTTGTCCGGTCCCGCTTTCAAAATCAAATCACCAAGACCGAGTTTTTTTGCAAGATCAATTCGGTAATCGTTGCTTTCAACACCGATAATTTTTTGAGCGCCCATCGCTTTGGCAAGCATCATCGTGGCAAGACCCACCGGCCCAAGCCCGACAACCAGAACGTTATCGGCTCCGCTTACGCCGGTTTTGTAAATCGCTTCGTACACCGTTCCAAAGCCGCAGGCAACCTGCGCGCCGTCCGCATAAGTAAGTTCATCCGGCAGTTCCACCAAATCTTTTTCATCACAGAGGATGTATTCCGCCATGCCGCCGTCGCGCTGCCAGCCGTATGCCGCGCGCAGAGGAGACGAACAGGAAATCATGTAACCCATACGGCAGTCGTGGCAGAGTCCGCATCCTGAAATATGATACACAATAACACGCGCGCCTGTTTTGAAACGCCTGACGCCCGGTCCTTCTTCAACAACCTGACCGCAAGGCTCGTGTCCGGCAATCACTCCTTGATACCCTTCGGGGCCTTTGCCTGTGTGTTCGCGGTAAATCGCGCGAATGTCGCTCCCACAGATAGTGCAGGCTTTCATCTTCACAAGAACCTGCCCGTGTCCTGGCTTGGGTATCGGAACGTTTCTAAACTCAACCGTACTGTTTCCGGGGAGATACACTCCCTTCATCATTCCTTCCATAACTGTTTCCCCTTTTCATATTGAAACTAATATTAATACATTAGGGCGCGGTTTACTTTTACGCACGCTTCGCGTATTTCTTCATATCGAAGAATACCGCGACAATAATAATCGCGCCTTTCACCAGATACTGGTAGTACGAGTCAATCGCCATAAAGCTCATGCCGTAATTGATAAGACCCATCGTAAAAATACCGATGATCATGCCGCTCACGGTGCCTACGCCGCCGGTCTGTGAAACGCCGCCGACCGTAACTGCCGCGATAGCGTCCAGTTCCATTCCGTTAGCCGTCAGCGCGTTAGCGAGCGCAAGGCGGCTTGAAAGAAGCACGCCGGCACATCCGTACAATAAACCCGCGTAAAGATATACACAAACGAGTTCCTTCTCTACGTTGATGCCTGAAACCCTCGCCGCCTGTGCGTTGCCGCCGATAGCGTAGAAGTTCGTTCCCTGCCGCGTGTGTTTCAGAAGCACCCATACGAAGAACGCGATTACCACCACATAAATTCCCAGAAGCGGTATTTGGAAACCCGCGGGGCCGATAGATGTCTGCGCAATCGCTTTGAAGGGAGCCGTCAAAGAACTGACGATGGCGGCCTTCGTATAGATGAGCTGAATACCGCGCGCGATAACCATGGTTCCCAGTGTTGCGATGAAAGGCGGAAGTTTGCCGTAAGCAACCAATACCCCGTTCAACAGACCAAACAGACCGCCCGCAAAGAGAGCCATCACAATTGGAACGATCAGGGGGAAAACTCTGCCCGGATAAATGGCGGTTGCAAGCGTGGGTTCTTGCGCGAAGGACGCGGCAACCGAAGCCGTGAGACAAACCACATAACCGATAGAAAGATCAATTCCGCGCGTGATGATGATCATGCCGACACCCAGAGACACAAAGGCTCGTACCGCCTCCGCGATAATCAGCGTCCTGATCGAATCCCAGGTCAAAGCACGCCCTCTGGTCAAAAGTGTTAAAACAAATACCAACACCACAAAGGTAACAAAGGTAGTGTATTTACTCAGGAATTCTCTTGTCTTCATTTTGTTCATATGTATCATTCCTCCTTGCAAAGAAGGCAATTGAAAAACTTCAGTTTTGCAATTGCAGCTTCTTAAATAAGAAACTATGATTCAGGAAAAACGGGTCGCACAGCGCATAATCGTTTCCTGGGTAATTTCCTCTTTTTCCAGCGTTCCGGTGAGCTGCCCCTCGCAAAGAACCAATACGCGATGGCTCATTCCGATAAGCTCGGGCATCTCGCTCGAAACCATAATGATGGCCTTCCCTTGTTTTACCAGTTCCGCCATGATCATATAAATCTCGTATTTCGCTCCCACATCGATTCCCCTTGTAGGTTCATCCATGATAAGAATATCCGGCACAGTCATCAGCCAGCGGCTTAAAATTACCTTCTGCTGATTTCCGCCGGAAAGGTTCTGTATCAAAGTACCCATCGAAGGCGTTTTTGTTCTAAGCTGCTGATTCTGATCGGACGCGGCGCTGCCAAGGTTCTTGTGATCCAGAAGTCCGATTTTGGTTTTATATTTTCCAAGCGAAGCTACAGCAGTATTCACTGTTATATTAAGCAGAGGAAAAATACCGGAACTGCGGCGGTCTTCGGTAACAAGTCCGATTCCCGATTCAATCGCATTCAAGGGACGTACCTTTTTTAAAGGCTTACCATGTACCAAAATTTCCCCGCTTGCGACGCCTCGGATTCCGAATATCGCTTCCACAAGTTCCGTACGTTGAGCGCCCACAAGACCGCCGATGCCTAAAATCTCACCCTTGTGCAGTTCAAAGGAAACATCCTTGAACGAGCGCGGATTTGCGGCGGTCAGATTTTTCACTTCAAGGCACACTTCGCCGATTTCGGATTCCACCGGCGGGAAGCGGTTCGTCAAATCCCTGCCTACCATGAGCGAAATAAGTTTGTCGTGATTAAGATCCTGTACCGGATACGTCCCGACAACTTTTCCGTCGCGCATAACAGTAACATCATCAGCAATTTTGAATATCTCTTCCATCTTGTGGGATATATATATGATCGCAACCCCTGTGGATTTAAGCTCATTGATGATATGAAAAAGATGATCGACTTCATTCTCGGTTAACGACGAGGTAGGTTCATCCATCACAACAATAGAAGCGTTATACGAAACAGCTCTGGCAATTTCGCATCCCTGCTGCTGGCTGATGGAAAGACTGCTCATACGCACACCCGGATCAAAATGATAATTGAGTCCTTCAAGGAGCGCGGTTGTGTCCCGGCGCATTTTTTTGTGATCGATCAAGTGAAGCTTGTTAAGCGGTTCCCGTCCCAGCCATAGATTCTGCGCGACCGAACGTTCCGGCACATTGGACAGCTCTTGATGGATCATGGAAACCCCGGCTGCCATAGCATCCGCGGCGCTGTTGAAACGGCATTCCTTGCCGTCAACAAAGATGCTTCCGGCGTCCATCCGGTAAATACCGAACAAGCATTTCATGAGCGTGGATTTTCCCGCGCCGTTCTCTCCCATCAGGGCATGTACGCTTCCTTTTCTTACAGAAAAGGAAACATCATCAAGAGCAAGCACACCGGGAAACCGTTTTGTTACCCCGCGCATTTCAAGAATATTGTCTGCCATTGTTACTCCAGAATGGAACAATCTTCGCCGGAACAGTATTGATAATGTACCGTTCCGGCAAAAGTTCCTACATTAAGAAGTAAGGAGTCCTGCCGGTACTCCCTACCCCTTCACACATTAATGGGTCTTGTAATAATCCGAAGCCTTGTCTACCGGTACAAAGGGTACGAGGTAGCACTGACCGATGATAGCCGCGTCGTTAGCCGGAGCTTCATCTATCGGGGTGGTGGCCGCGGGAGTTCCGCCTGCGGGATTACCGGCCCGGTAAGTCCCGGAAGCGACCTGGTAGATCACATCAAAAGCCGCCGCAGACTGACCAATAGCATCCTGCAATACGGTGGCGTAGAGTTCGTTACGCTTCATGGAAGCGATGGCGTCGCCTGTTGCATCAATGCCCAATACAGGAACGGTGAGCCTGGTTCCGTCGCTGGTATCGGCTTTCACCATGTTGTTTGAGATCATAGACTGTACCGCGCCAAGAGCCATACCGTCGTTCTGTGCCGCGACTACATTGAACTGATCGCGGAAAGAAGCAATCCAGGAGTTCATTTTTTCGTTGGCTTGGTCAGGAGCCCAGTTAGCGGTGTCCTCAGCAACAATCTGAACGGAATAACCGCGTTTTTGAAGTTCATCAATCAGACCTGCCTTGCGGTTAACCTGTGCGGGGTGGCCGAGCTGACCGTTGATCAAAATCATTTTTACCACTTTGCCGGGAGCCTTTGCGGGGTTTGCGTCAAAGTAATCCGCAATGATACCGCCCTGATATGCTCCGCCCACGAATTCCGGGGAAGAAGCATAGAAGAAGGTTTTGCCGACTTTAAGAGACGCAACGGTGGGCTGAATATTTGAATAGGCAGCCGCTCCGCCCCTGGCCTGGATTGCCGCGTTCATTGTGTCCGAAAGTTCGGTAACGCAGGGAACAATCACGAAATACTTGTAGCCCTGATTCAGCAAGGTTTCAAGCTGGGTCTGCTGGGTAGCCGCGTCACTGCGGGCATCCTGCACGTTCAGATCAATGCCTTTTTCCGCTGCCAGTTTTCTGACATTGTCGGAATAGTCCTTAAGGAACTGCTCGTCCATGTTTCTCATCAGAAGGGCGATCTGTACCCTAGAACTCCCTCCTGCCGCCTGCTGCTGCCCGCCGCCGGCAAACACTACCGATGACAGCGCCAACAATACCACTAAAATCAACGCAATTTTTTTCATCACGTTCTCCTCCGCAAAATGTATCTTTAATCCGGTTTAACAAACCGTTTGTTTTTTACTTTCAGCTTCCGCGAGCCAAACTTCGCGGTAAGACCCCAGTTCCGGAAAACTCTTTTTCTCTTGTTCCCGGTAACTAATCTTAAAATCTCCGGCCAAATCTTTAAGAGACTTTCCGGTCAACGCCATTTTCGCCGTCATTGCCGCGCCAAACGCGGCCGCTTCCGAAATATCGGTCAGAGATACCTTGTTGTCCGGCAAAGACGACGCAAGCAACATGTTATATGAATCATCGATACGAAAACCGCCTTCAGTAAATACTTCATAGCCCTTCTCGATACCGGCGCGTTCCAAAGCGGTAAGCGTCTGCATGACAAGAGAAATACGAAGCGCCGCAAAAACTTCCGTGTATTTAACAGAAGCACACAACGATGGATCGGCAAACGAAGATAAATCATCAAAGTGATAATTTTTTCCGTCCAGAACGATGCGCGCTTTTGAAGAAGGAAACTGTCCGGAACCCTGCGTTAATTCAGGCATCAAAAAAAGCCGCTTCTCTTTAAGCACGGAACGGTATAATGCTTCATCCCAGCCGGGTATATCGTTCCTTTTGTACAGTTTCATGAAACATTGCGACCAGGTTTCAAACTCCTGTCCGCCCAAAAAGATTGCCGTTTTAATCGGCGTCCCGAACGCGGATATATTGAAGAAAACCACTTTACCGAGTTCATCTTCGGCAAAGCCGTACTTTTCAACCGGATTCATGATAACGCACCAGGTTCCGGTTGAATTGAGAATAAATCCTTTTTCTCCCTTCTTCGCAAAATGCGGAAGCATCGCCGAGTTTGAATCGTGGATTCCCATCGTTACGATAGTTTCTTTCGAGAGTCCGGTTTTTGCGGCAAAATCCGCGCTTATCTTTCCAAGCACATCCCAAGGCTTGCGGAGTTCATTCGGCAAAAGCGACGCTATTCCAAGATCGCGCGCCACAGAGGAAAGCTTATTATCGATTTGATCCCACAGATAAGTATGATTTCCCATGTAGGTAGTTTCAACGCCGGCATTTCCGGTAAAACGGAATCCCCAATATTGATTGTAGGGAAGAATAGATGTTACCTGTTTAAACTCTTCCGGAAATTGTTCCTTCGCAAAGAAAAGGCCTTTCGCGGGATTGATCATCGCCCTGAAAGCGGGTGTGCCTGTTCTTAGTTGAAGGTCTTCCGCTTTTCCAAAACGTTCGTAAAAGCGGCGGTAAAAATCATCGCCCGGTTCGTGGGTGTAATACACGCAGGGAACAACAGGATCGCCGTCCTTCCCCACACATACGAAAGTCGCGCCGTGTACGCTTACCGCCAATGCTTTTATGGGATATTTCTTTACAAGGTCTTTTAGTTCCTCGGCGAACCATGCTTCCATCGCTTCAAGATCGTGAGTTTCAAGACCCTTCACCATCTTTGGTTTGAAGTTCCGATACCTTGCGTCAAGCTGGCGGAGAGAATTATCATACACTGCAATCTTTTTGTTAGTCATTCCGATGTCGATAACGGCTATTGCGTATTCCATATCCCTCCGCCTTCTGCTTTATTTATACATCGGGCCTAACGCCGCGCAAGCCCTGTAGTCTGCGCCTTCTTTGTCCATGCCGAACGCGTTCCAGTAATTGGGCCGGTAGATTTGTTCTTCCGGTACGTTGTGCATACACACAGGAATCCGAAGTATAGAACAAAGGGTAATCAAGTCCGCGCCGATGTGGCCGTAAGAGATTGAACCGTGGTTCGCCCCCCAGTTATTCATTACATCGTAAGCGGTTTTGAAGGCTCCCTCGCCGGTAACACGCGGGGCAAACCAAGTGCAGGGCCAGGTATAGTCGGTGCGCTTCCAGAGCTTATCCGACACATCGTCCGGCAGTTTGACCGTCCAGCCTTCCGCGATTTGCAGCACCGGCCCGACTCCCTTAACAAGGTTCAGCCGCGACATCGTAACAGGCATTTCCGACTGGGTGATAAAGCGCGATGAGAAACCGCCGCCCCGGAAATAACCGAAGTCCGCGGCGTTCCATGTAGTTGCTTCAAGACAGGCTTTCCAGTCGTCGTCTGTTACTTCCCAGAAAGGCTTCATCACACTGCTGCCGTTTGCGTCTTTCATTGCGCCGTTTGCGTCAACACAAGCCGCGCCAGAATTGATAAGGTGAATGAATCCGCCTGATTCTTTTGCCTTGCCGCTAAGATCGTAACCCGTTGTACGCTTGACAGCTTCGGGGCTCCAGTAGGTGCGGACATCGGCAAAAATCTGCGCGGTATTGGTCAAAAGTTTTCCGAACAGCATTCCCACGCCGTTGAGCGTATCGTTTTCGGTTGCAAGAACATAAGGTTCGCGCGCGCCGTTCCAGTCAAAGGAAGAACACATAAGCGATTCGGGGAAGTCGCAGTTAGGATAGAAATCCGTCCACTGGCGCTGACCCTGGAACCCGCCGGCGATGGCGTTATGCCCAAGCTGTTCTTCTTCACAGCCTTCGGGAAGATTCGGGTTGCCGTTAAAGAGGTCTTTGATAATGCACATCATCTTGACCACGAATTCCCAGGCCTTGTCCTGTTCTTCGCGGGAACGCTGCAATTCGGGAGGATTCTTATCAAAGCCTTCCTTGCAGTACTGTTTGGTCCAGGCAAGCGCTTTCTCAAATTCTTTTTTGTCGTAGATATTGTTTTCCATGCGGCGGATGATCTCAACTTCGTCAACGCTTTCAACCCGCATCCCCAAGTATTCTTCAAAGAATTCAGGATTGATGATCGATCCTGCAATCCCCATGCAGATGGAACCGATCTGCAAATAGCTCTTGCCGCGCATGGTGGCGGCAGCGAGGGCCGCTCTTCCGAAACGGAGAATCTTTTCTTTTACATCCGCGGGAATCTCTGTGTCATCGGCATCCTGAACATCGCGGCCATAAATACCGAACGCGGGAAGCCCTTTCTGGGCATGGGCGGCAAGCACTGAAGCCAAATACACCGCGCCGGGCCGCTCGGTCGCGTTCAATCCCCACACGCCTTTTATCGTAGAAGGATCCATGTCCATGGTTTCCGAACCATAACACCAGCAGGGAGTTACCGTAAGCGTGATGTCAACGCCTTCCCGCCGGAATTTGTCCGCACACGCGGCGGTTTCCGCCACCCTGCCGATAGTGCTGTCGGCGATAACGATCTGCACCGGATCACCGTTGGAATACCGCAGATTCTTTTCAAGCAGATCTTTGGCCGCCTTTGCCATGTTCATGGTTTGAACTTCAAGAGATTCACGAACTTTCAAAGGTCCCTGCCGGCCGTCAATAGTCGGCCTGATCCCGATTTTTGGATACTGTCCTCTAAACCGATTTACTGCCATTTTTTTTCTCCTTTTTACGCCCCGGTCTGTCCAAAGGACAGAAAAGCGGCGAAGTCGAACGAAATTACCGTGGAACGGTAACACTTTCTCCTTGCGTATATACGTTTTGCACTGCCTTATGCGTTGAACGGCGGTCTTTTAAAGACATACGGTTCTTTTTCCAATCCCGATTCTCTCCCAAAGAACTGCCCGCCTTAGGCGAACTTATTGTTACCGGAAGACGGATAATCCGCTCCGTGTTTTTTTCATTCTTATCATTTATCTTTTTCTTTTTTATCTTTTCGATAATTCTCCTGCCCGCCTGCCTGCCCATACCCACCGCATCCTGCGAAGCGATGTAGCGGCACGCAGGCAAAAAAGCCGTATAACGGGACTCATCAAAGCCCGCGATAACCACCGGAGGTTCCGCCCCGGGTTTAACGGGACCATAGATATCCCACAAGCATCTTTCCATCCCTAAATGAACCATAAGATTCACCGTGACTATTGCTTCAGGCGGATTCCGCTTTTTCAACAGCTTTGCCATTTGCCGGTAACCGTCATCCACTTCCATACCGCCAAGGCAGATCAACGATGGATCAGACTTTATCCCCGCTTCGGCAAAAGCTCTGGCATAGCCTGAAAGCCGTTCCCTCGCGGTAGAGATAGTTATCTCACCGCCTACAAAGGCTATCCGCTTAAAACCGTCCGCAAGAAGGGCTTTGGTCAAATGAAAAGCTCCCTCCTCGTTGTCGGATGTTACCGCGTCAAGTTCTGTTCCCTCAACAATCCGGTCTACCAAGATCATGGGCATTCCCTGCTCCGAAAGCGATTGAAGATGCTCCCCCTGCGACCCCGCCGGAATAATCAACATCCCGTCAACCAGACGGTCCGCTAACATGGCAACCCGCTTTTTTTCTTCTTCAACAGAATTGTGAGAGGAAGACAGGATCATGGTATATCCTTTGGCAAGAAGCTCCTTTTCAATCCCCTCGGCCACGTCCATAAAAAAATCGTTTACCAGTTCAGGAAAAACTACCGCAATCGTCATTGTGGAACGGCGCTTGAGGCTCCGCGCCGTATAATTTACCCGGTAACCAAGTTTTTCCGCCGCAGCCATAACCCTGTTTCTCGTCTCCTCGGTTACTGTATCCGCACTATCCGGTGCAAAAACCCGTGAAACCGTGGCGGTTGAAACCCCCGCCTCTGCTGCCACATCCTTGATTGTCTTTCCCATATACCTGACTAATAATGTAAACGTTTACATTACTTCCCTAAAGGAATAACCCCCTTTTTCAGAATGATATTTCCGTATTTTACCGTTTCACCGGTCATAACTACCGCATAAGCTGTTTTTGTCCGTTCATAAAACGCGAAACGTTCAATACGCTCAATTGCGGGAGTCCCCGGCCATCGCCGGTCAATAACCGCCCGGAATGATTTTTCAACATTTTCATCTAGACTGTCCCCAGAAGCGGGCGCCATCATGACAAGAGGGTGCGGAACATAGGAATCAAGATTGATGAGAGCGAGAATTCCGTCCAAAAGAGCGGGAATTCTGATGCCGTCTGCCCGGATTACGCGGGAATTCATCGAATCACCCGGAAAAAACGCATCCGCCAAAACGATTTCGTCCCCATGTCCCATGCGAAACAGGACATCGAGCAGTTCAGGATTTATAACAGGATCAATTCCAATTAACATAATTATCATCTCCCCATAGACATATTGTCCCACTGAATTTGCCATTTGTCAAGGAAAAAAATGTAAACGTTTACATTTTTTATTTATGCCCAGGTACACGAATACAATGAAAGAACGCGGGAAGATATCACCATCCGTCACGGAGTCGAAATGACTGACATGAATTTTTCCGTTTCAGGATTTCTAAAAGAGACATAAAAATGAGGCTTATTTTTAATATGCCGAAGACTATAGTCAAATAAACCAAAACTATTTGACTATTTCCGATCTAAGTGTTTCTGAAATAAGGAATTAACTAATTCATTATTTCAGAAACTTACATTAAAGGAGTATAAAAGGAATTGGAGTTTCTCATAAAGAAATAGTCTCGATTTTTCAAAAGCCTAAAAACTGAACTTTTGACTTAACTTTCGGTGTTATCATTACTATTTACTATCTCTATGAGTTACACTCTATAAAAGAAAAGCTAACTCGTTGTAACACAACAAGTTAGCTGTATAGCAGGAGTAGGACTCGAACCTACGACCTCCGGGTTATGAGCCCGACGAGCTGCCAACTGCTCTATCCTGCGCCGTTATGGTGATAGTGTAGTGGGTTTAAAAAGAATAGTCAAGCAAAAATCAACATATTTCCTAATGTGGAGAAGTATTTTTTCTGACGCGAAAAATTTCTAAGTGAACGCCGAAATGCTCCGGTTCTCATATTGATAGACTTTGCTGTATCGATTATGCTTAGATTCATGACTTTGCCGCAGAGAAATCGCCTTGTTTTAATTGGAATTGCCCTTTCTACATTTTCTTTTATAGTGCTGTTAATTTCCGCGAAAACAGTCGTTCCCATTTTTTCTGATACTGCGGCAGCGGCTTCCAGGCGGACTATCAGCTTTATTCAGCCTTTGATTAATATTATTTTCAAACCGCAGCCCTATGCCGCGCTTGTTTCGATCTTTTTGTCCAGTATCTACGCCCTTGTTGCATTGATTCTGATTTATTTTTTCTTTGAAAAAACGCAATGCCAGGAAATACTGTTTGCCGCCTTTTTCATTTTTTCTTTTTGTTTTGAAACACTTCGTTTTGTCGTTCCCCTGAATGCCGCCCATGAATTACCGAGGATTTTCCTGATTATTGCGGGCAGAATGATTCTGTTTGGACGATTTCTCGGCATTCTGTCTTTATTTGCATCGAGCCTTTATGCAACCGGATTCCAGCCGCAGAGACAAAGTCATATTATTCTTTTGATAATTATCATTTCCATGATTATTGCCGCGGGAATGCCGATAGATGCTTTGTCTTGGGATACGGGACTGAACATCTTATCGGGCTATTCGACGATGCTTTTGCTTGCGGAAACCGGAATATTCTTTTTTGCGGTAACGAGCTTTTTCGCGGCTGTATATTCGAGAGGCTCTAAGGAATTTCTCTATATCGGGGTAGGAGCGATTCTGCTCTTTTTCGGCCGTAATATTTTACTGAACAGCGATACCTGGATTGTTCTGCCCATCGCATCTTCTCTTTTGAGTTTTGGAACATGGTTTATCTGCTCGAGACTTCACCAGATTTATCTGTGGCTGTAGTGTTATAATAACGCCATACAAAGCTGCACAACAAATCCAACCGCAACAGGAAGCAGAATATTATCGTAATCTTCCAAAGGAAGCGCTTCAACAGCAGAAGCCGTGAAAGCCGCAATAAACGCCGCCTGAGCGTTATGCAGCACGAGGAAAGCAGAAACATATACCGCGATAAAACAAGCGGCGGAACCTTCCAAACTTTTCCCTTTTAAAAAAGCCGGGCGGATATGGCCGAATATTCTGCCGATAAGGCTGGCAAAGCCATCGCCAAAGGCAAGGGCATAAACCGCAACACCGGCGATAGGAGACGGATAGAGCATCAAGGCTAACATGGCACCGATTCCAAGCGTGACAGGCCCCAGAACGAAATGTCCGTGGTCCCGGCTTCGGGAACCTTTTACCGTTATTCCGGAAATCACAGGAACTTGAACACCTGCCATTCTGAGATATTCAACAAATGTATAAAACAAGGTTCCTGAGGCAAGCAGTCCCACCGTAAAAGGCCTGTCAATAGATGCCAAAACGGGAACCAGGGCAATGAGAAAATGAAGCAGTTTCCTTAAAACCTCGGACTTTATTTCATCAGAACTTAAAGTACTTACAAAAAAAGAAGGCAAAGAAAACTCAAATTTATTTTTATTTAGATGCAAAGTGCTCATGCAACTATTACTGCAAGAATCGTGCCATCTTCCCTAAAAACGAGAATCCAAGAAATCGATTTTCAATTCTTTGTAAAGCAAGAAATTATGAATCAGCAAAAAAATCATTGGTAACAATATTGCCTGCAAGAGTATAAAAAATGATACGGAACTATTCAATAAAAACTACACTTTAACAGAACAACGTTGGTAAAAGAATTATTTCTGGCATATCGGGATAACGCGCCTTGCCCGCCTGAGCTGATTGTGTTCAGTACCGGCGGACAAAGCAAGCAAAAACGAACTTAATTCGCAAACGACAACTTCATGCCGTTAGTGCGCAGAACAACCCAATCGCCTTTAAGCGGCAGGTTCTCCCCTATATTCAGCACGAAGTAAGAGTTTCCATCTCCAGCAGGATCATACACATGGATTTCGCCGCTATTGCCATCAACAACAATCTTGAAGGGTATCGATGCTGAAAGGGTTTCTTCGGTGAGGAGCCCGGCATATTCGTTCAGGTCAAAGCTCTGTATCAGATCCATACGGGAATCGGTATAACTGCGGTACAACTGGGCGCTTAATCCGGCGGGAATTTCTTTGTTTTCCGGATTTTCGTCATAATTAAGCCACAAAAGATACGACGAACCGGCTCCCCAGGAAATTCGCGGATATGAATGATCAACAAACAGATGCAGCCCAAAACCGCCATGCCCATCTTCGGCCCCGCCCTCATAACGGGCATCAAATTCGTAGATCATAATATCTTCCTGAGGCACTGCAATATTTATCTTTGCAAGCCTGGATCCTGCGTCATTCTGATATAGACGGTTGCCTATCATAACCCAGTTTCCGGAAACAAATTGATGTTCCGCCGGCAGATTCACCTGACTAAATAGCAGAGTCCCCAGCATGAACAACCCCAATACTGCGATTGTTTTTTTCATACAATCTTCTCCTTAAAAAATTTTTTAAACACTCGAGTTAGCACAAAATTCGGTTATTATAGTCAAACAATCCAAAACGATTTGACTATTTTCGATTTAAGTGTTTCTGAAATAAGGAATTAGCGAATTCCTTATTTCAGAAACACTTAAATTAAAGGAGTATAACACCGAAGCATTGGTTCGCACCTTCAACTCGATGAAACAACCTCGTCTGATTATTATATCACATAATACGGCGATTGCAAGAAAAATTTATT
Organism: Treponema sp. UBA937; assembly: GCA_002293455.1. GTDB lineage: Bacteria > Spirochaetota > Spirochaetia > Treponematales > Breznakiellaceae > UBA937. The sequence continues at coordinate 2,770 of DBDH01000069.1, read as the reverse complement.
TCTTTGCAATAAATTTCCCTATGAGCAAGGCACGCGGAGATTCATTGAGGTAACAGGCAGTTTTGCGCTTTTTGCCGCTTTTCTATAGTAGAGTTCCTCAGAAACTTCAGTTTTCGAGGAACTCTATTGAATCCGAAGGCAGCGGCGGCACGGCAGGCAATTTAAGACAAGCTCCTTTGGATCAGCCTGACTAACATCTTCACCATATCATCGAGCGGAATATCCATACTATATTTTAGCCATTGCTGTATAAGACCGATAGAACCGTGAACCGCAAAAATTGTAGCATATTCCTGTTCTTTGTCATTACTTTTGTTTTTTCCTTTGGAACTGCTCAATGTTTTAGCTTTGTGAGAAAACGAAAATATCTTTTTCTGAAAATTAAGATCACCGTTCTCGCTCATCAGTACCTGGATTGAATTGCTATTATCAACAACGTAGCGTAAAAATTCTTCAATCAGCCACGGCATAATATCCTCTGCTGATTTGTCGTACTTCTCCAGCAATTCTTCAAAATGAGAGAGAGCTTCATTTTCAATCTGCCGGAGTAAATCGTATTGATCGTTGTAATGAGCATAAAAGGTTGAGCGGCTTACATCGGCAAGTTCGCATATATCTTTAATTGTTATTCTTAAAATAGACCTTTCTTTCATGAGCTCAATAAGGCTGTCCCTCAAGACCATCATAGTATAGCGAACCTTACGGTTTGGGTTAGACACATCTTTTTTCATTGCATACCTTTACCTATTTGCGTGATGAGGGAATTACAAAACCGGAGTTTTGCGACAATTCTGATGCTTTGCATTTTACACAAAAATATCCAGAACTGAACAAATACACCATGCATTGTCCTATTCAGTACATTTACAATAATACATGATGTTGTTTTCTATTCTTAGTGTATTTATCATTTGTATGAAAGTCAAGGAGTCTTTTAACAGGAGGTTTTTAGAAAAGATGAACAAATTATATAAACACCCGGCATTGTTAACTGCTCTTATAGCTGTCATCACCGTTTTTTTCGCGATACAGATACCTAAGATCCGACTGGACAATAACAACATGAGGTTTCTTCCCGAAAAAAATCAAGCCCGGTTTATTTCGGAATATATTGACGATGAATTTGGCGGGCAGGTTTTTATCCTCGTAGGGCTTGAACGTCCCTACGGTACGGTCTTTGATCCGGCGTTTCTCGCCAAAGTAAAAGAATACGTGACTGCCGTAGAAATGATTGAGTTAGTGAAAGATGTCAACTCTATCATGTCTACCAAGTATATTACCGGAAACAGCGACAGCATCATTGTCGATGATCTGGTGCCTGAAAATTTTTCCGGAACATCCGCGGAAATTGCGGAACTTAAACAGCGTATCGCGTCATGGGATATGTTTAAGGGCGCGCTCGTTTCAAACGATTTTCAGGCAACGCAAATTCTTGTAAACCTTGATGTCGATACAGATGAAAAAGCTACGCCGGAAGTGAACGCGGTCTTTTTTAAGATACGTGACATGGCAAAGGAAATGTTTTCGGGAATAGCCGAAGTATATGTTACAGGCGAGCCCGCAATCAACGCGACCATTAACAGGGCAATGATCGCGGACAATGTGCTGCTTATTCCCCTTGTACTTGTGGTCTTTCTGGCGGTATTGTTTTTCTTTTTCCGCCGCTTTTCCTTCGTTATACTGCCCCTCATGTCCGTGATGATATCGGTAATATGGACAACCGGCATTATGGCAATGCTGGGTATTAAATTTTCCATTCTTTCTACTGTATTGCCGGTAATGCTGGTCGCGGTTGGAAGCGCGTATGGTATCCATGTTGTAACACACTATATTGGGGACTGGCGGAATATGACATTATCAGCCGAAGATCATCACGCGCTCGTAATTACGTTGATGCGGAAATTAATCAAACCGGTGTTTCTCGCGGCGCTTACAACATCAGCCGGATTTATTTCTTTTTGTTTNNGTACCCATGCGTGAATTTGGTATTTTTGGTTTTACCGGAGTTATAGCTTGTTTTATTGTAACGGTCACGCTCATTCCGTCGCTGCTGCTCATTCGCGGAAAAAAAGGCATAAGCGTTACGCGCAATACAAACAAATCCTTGACTGATCGTTTCAGTAATGCTGTCGGCAGTTTTTTTCTTGCAATAGCAAGAAGAAAGAAAACTATCCTGTGTGTTACCGCGGTAATTATCGGTATTTCGATTTATGGCCTGTCAAGAATTGTTGTTGACAATGTGTTTGTCGAATATTTTCAGAATGAAACCGACATCAGCCGCTCTGACCGTTTTATACGGGAGCGTTTTGGCGGTTCAAAAGAAATTGTACTCGTGGTAACGGCGGACAGTTCCGAAGCGCTGCTCTCTCCGGCAGTTCTCGGCGCGGTTGATAACCTGTCCGCCTATCTTACCGCAAATGTTCCCGAAGTCGGCAAGGTGACAGGATTCACCGATATAATTAAACGTGTTAACCAGGTGTTCAATGTTGATCAAAGCCCTGAAGGGTTGGCTGTGACGGAAGCCGGAAATACCTCCGCCATGACGAATGATCTTTTTGGGTTTAATGATATTGATAGTTTCGGTTTTGAAGATAGTTTCGGATTTGACTTTGAATACGAAGAAAGCGGGGAAGCGGCAGCACAAACGCCGTCTTCTTATAATCCTGATTTTTCTGTTACTGATCTCCTTACCTTTCTTGATACCGCCGCGGCGAATCGCGGCAACATGAACGGCAACGATCTTGTCATGGAACTTAAACGGCTTATAAAC
>DBDH01000032.1 GCA_002293455.1 Treponema sp. UBA937 | reverse complement strand
TACACCGCTCAGGGCGAAGTCCAGTGCCTTGTCGCTGTCGAACTCAAAATCGGCGAATTCCAACCTGAATACAAGGGGAAAATGGAATTCTATCTTTCTCTTTTGAATGACAAAGTAAAACTGCCTCACGAAAATGACGCTATCGGCATTATTATTTGTAAAGAGAAAAATCGAGTAATCGTTGAATATTCGTTAAAAACAAGTTCCATGCCGATTGGCGTATCAACCTACACGACCACCGCAAAACTCCCCAAAGATTACAAAAAACTGCTGCCGGATAGTAAAACTATTGGCGATAAACTTGAACGATTTTTTCAGGATGAAAAAGAATAAAAAAGGGGCCCTTTCAGCCCCATATATAAAAGCCGGAATTTCCGGCCGCAAAGCAGAGCGTGTCAAACATTAAACTTTGAAAAAGTCACCCTGCTAAATAAAGCCTATATCAAGTAATCTTTCGTGTCAATAAAGTAACCAGTGTTCCAAAAAACAATAATCGGTTCATTCAAAATTCTTTGGTAGTATTAACAGTTCTTGCAAGATACAACCCTCTTACCTTTACCGACGGATGTGCATTCTTGATTAAATCACGCCAAACCACAAAATGGCTACCCGATGTAATAACATCATCAACGATATATACAATTTTTGGCTCGTTTACAAAAGGAATAAAACTGAACAAGTCCTTAAAATAAGAAGGATTTCTATATCCGCTTTGAGAATGGGTCGGAGAACTATCTTCTATCGCGTCAAGATTGAATGATATGGGAATACCTATTTTCCGGTGTACCAATGTAATAACATCATCATTTCTGGAATCAAATAATTCACTATTTCGGCATTTTGAAGTTGGTGCAGATAATAAAAGACGGTTGTCAATGTCACTGAAAGGAAGCCGGCATATTATGTTAGCAAAATGATTTATTGCTTGAGTTTTGTAATACCAAGATTTTTCATTCTTAAAACTAATATCTTTTTTATAATTATAAACCAATGAATTGTTTGTATTAGTAATTCCTAGAGAAGGACAATATTCAATGTGATATAAAATTTTATCTTCTCTTGTTAAATATTGGAATCCATGAAGTTCGGGGTCAATGGCAGACCAAGATATTTTTTGCGGCATCTTATTTCTTGCGCTTTAATTCTAAATTTGAAATGATGTCATTAAAATCTCTTACCCGGATTGCCCCTTGCTTCTCATATTTTGCGGGCCAAGAAATAGCCGGATTTTCAAAGCAAGAATTCAAAATAAAAAGTTTACGGTTTTGCTCCATACAAGCTCGTGCCTGATACAGTGTTCCGCTTGTATCAGAGGCTTCAACAATAACAGTAGCGGAAGACAAAGCAGCCATAGTCGCGTCACGTTCTGGAAAATAAATATGTTTTGTTTGAAATGGCTGCGTATAATATTTGTAAAACGGAACTTGACTGATGAGTAAATGCTCAAGTGCTATTTTTTCTTGAAGATTTATATTTTTCTTTGGGTAATATTCATCTATAGGCGTACCAATGACCCCTATAACACTCATACCGCATTTAATTGCTGTATCAAGCGCAATCGTATCAACGCCTTCTGCGAGACCTGAAACCAAAGTAATATCATATTCTGATAAAAGCCTAACCAATTTTTCAGTGCGTCTATGGCCGTCATCTGTAACTTTTCTTGTTCCTACCACAGATATGCAACTGGTACTTGCTAAATCCGGGTTGCCGCGATAATAAAAAAGGTTGATCGGATATTTTGCGTCAAGCAATCTATCAGGAAATTGAGGACTTTCTTTCAATAAGAAAGAAAAAGGCGGCGATGATTGAATTTTTTTCGTGATAAACTCTTTGATGGCATGTTCTCTTTGGGCGTAATCTCCAAAAAAATCAGGTGTAATTTCGCTGATTACCTCTGATGGTAATTTTTCTTTTTTAGAAAGCAGTTCAGAAATTTTCTTTAAGCTAGAACTCTCCTGTGACCACAGGAATTCATAAGCTAAGAGTTCCTTATAGGGAGAAATTATTCTAAATTCTTCCGGATAGCCCATGATTGAAGGAGTAAAATCATCAGTCATATATTCGCTAGCGGTACTCATGACTATAAAAATACCCCAAAAAGAGCTGTTTTACAAGTGTCAATAAATAATCTACCCATCACCAATACACCGCCGGAATATCCTTAATAATAGTCATCCTCCTCCTTAATCTCCCCTTTCAAAAATAATAATATTCCGTAAATATATAAAAAATAATTCAAAGGGGGAAGTCTCCCCTTCGCTCCAGCCGACCGCTTGCCCCATGCAAAAACGCAAGCGGACGTCTTCCGCTGCCCCCTCTGCGGGGCGAATTATAACCCATGATGCCCCGTAACGCCCCATAAAGAAGCAGGTCAAAATTGCTCCGCAATTTTCTCAAATCATTAACCACGCAGACCGCCGCCCTTAACGCAATCATGTAACCTCAAACGTCGCACCCTTTTGGCACGGTTCTTGAACCGCAAATTTACACGCTAGTGGCGACTCAAGAACCGCGCCAACCCTGCGGGACAGGGGAACGTGTTCAAGATTCCGTAAGTAAAACATAACACGCTGGGCGCTGCTTTTCTATTCGCCGCGAAAGCATTTCTCCACAGCGGGCGGGGGGGCGGGTTTTTGCCCGAAAAAAGTGAGGGCAAAAAACCCACCCCCCCGCCGGCCGTTGGGCAGGTGCAACAAAGGGGGGGACTTTGAAAGTCAACGGGTTTTCCTTCACGTTCCCCGGTCTTAGCTATCGGGGCGTACATCAAATCTGGGGGTTATTCCATGAATAACGAAACCAACAAGCGGTACTATACTCCGCAATTCTCGGAAGTCGCATCCGTCTCCGTCCGTCGTCTGGCGTGGTCTCTTAAAATGCCCATGACATCAACCATCGACTATGTAGTCAAAAACTTACCTTTCTACATGGACACAGTACAAGTCTGTCTCTCATGCAAAGACAAATCACGGTGCAAAGTCTGTGCCTTTAGTAGTCCGCTCACAGAAGAAGAAAAGTCAGAACTTTTAGAAGCAATGTAATGTTAATAATCCCCGGCTTTGTGCCGGGGAAAGGAGGTTTCAACATGCAGGGTAAACAGTACCACAGGAATAGTCTTCATTATCAGGTATATGCGGATTTTTCTTTTATCAACGGCAAGCCGCAGTTAGTCCATACTTCAATCATAAGTACCTATGCCGCTTGTACAGACATTCCCTTTCAGCCTTATGAACATACATTACTTACTTTATCCCGCATATTTCAAACCTTACCGCAGGCACATGCTTACATTGCCAATTTACATGGGGTCTATCCAAACAGCCCCGCAAAACCGCCGGTCCTAGACTGCGGACAAAAAGAATTATTTTAAGGAGTTTTCAAAATGAACTATTTTCAACAATGTAAATCCGTCGAAGAAGCAAAAAAGCAATATCGGGAATTACTCAAACAATACCATCCCGACCATGCAGGGGAAGAAGGTGAAGCAATCACAAAAGACATCATCGCTCAATTCAATACCTTCTTAAAAACATTCATGTCTCATTCGTATCATTCATATTGCAAAGATAACGAATGGGAACCAAAGGAAGAAACCGTAACACGTTTTCAAGCTATTCTTGAAAAAATTATACACCTTGACTGTCAAATTGAAATCATCGGCTTTTGGATTTACTGTTTCAATTCCAAAGCGGTAAAAGACGAACTCAAAGAACTGGGCTTCTGGTTTTCCAGTAAACATTTTGCGTGGGTATATTCGGGAACCCACAAAAAACGAAGAGCAGGTTTTGAAACATTGGACGACATCAGAGCCAGAAAAGGCAGTCAAAAAGTCAACAAAAAAGACAAAGAAGAAAAGGACGAGGAAAAGAAAACATATCCTGCAAGGATAACAGCGTAATCATTTCATGCCCCCGCTTGTGCGGGGGTAATACTCTATGACAAGGATTATACCATGAACAAAACCGAATATCTCAGTCTTGATTGTTTTGATTATTTGCCGGACAGCAAAAAAGACAGAGCAAGGAATCTGAACGCACGGAAAAAATATATCGTTTCCGAATCAGACATAAGAACTGCAATAGGACATCATAAAGCAATGCGATCATGCCATAATTATGAAATGATGGCAGAAATTGAATATCGTTTTTCCGACATCAATTTTCATTCATTCGTTTCTTTTTTAAAAAAAGAAGAATATGAAAACGCATTACATAATTTTTTAAGGAGTATAGAAACATAGTGATTATCATATCAAAGAACAAACCATCGATCCTGTTGCATGGTACATATCAGCATAATTTCAACATGCCGGAATCATTAAAACTTGAAGCAGTATAAAAAAGAGCCATCCAGTAAATCGAACTGAACGGCTCAAAATGATGTCAGGTTATCCTTATACTCTACTTAATCTCTAAAATAGTTCAAACAATATCCATAATGACCATGCAATACTTTTTCCCATTATAACTGTTAAAATAGTTTGCAACATTATCATCATTATGACATTTTGAAGCTCTTTTTACCTGATAAGATACCTGACAGGGTTTTCCATTGATTAGAATATCATCTAACCAAAATGTTAATCTGTTCCCACGTTCAGCATTGGTATTCATATGTGTAATTTGAAGATTATTAAAATCATCAGTTCCACCTCTGCTTTTTGGAAGAATATGGTCAACATTCCAACCGAATCTTGAACCACTTTGTCCATAAGCACATTTATGAACTTCCAATCCGGAGAAATCATAAGCGATTTCTTTTGAACCGAATTCATGTTCCCAGAAATCCTTAATTGCTCTATTCATAATCTACCATCCTTATTGATTTATTGAAATAACATCACAACGGAATAAGTAGAGTATTGGCAACCAAGTTAACCCAACATCATGATTATATTCTGTATCTTTATGAACTCTTTTGTCAATACAGAAAAAAACGGCAAAAGCCGCCCTGATAATACTGGACGGCTCTTTCCTATTTTCTTTTCTCACGCCTTCGTCTTCAACACAACAATATTCCCTTTCGGACGTGTTACAAGGAAACCATCCCGCTTGCGAAACCGGAGGAATAATTCCCCGTACTCCATACTTTCCGTAGTACCGTCAAACTTCTTGATTTCAATACCGTTTCGGTTTCCGTGTTGAATCCTACGAGGATTCATGAAAACAGCGAACGGCTTGTCAGTGGTAATGTCGGTAAACTGCGGCATGATAGATACTTCATGATAGGGATATAAGTCAAGTTTCCCCGGCATTGATTCAGTCGGACGCCGCCAAATCGGCTGACCATTCGCGTCTTCAATATTTACGGCGTGATTGAGTACAGTCTCATTCAAAAACCACGAACAATCTTTACGTTCTTCTGCAGGCACTTTGTACACAGCGTCTCTAAAATCCTTCCACGTCAGCGCATTGATATTCGCACCTTGAATGGCAACCTTTGTTGAATCCGCCACCGCCATAGCTCCGGTAAACGGGTCATCATCAGCAAGCAAACACTGACGGTCAAATTCTTGCCCGTACACTTCGATGAACTCATCAATGAACATCAAAGCAAGTTCAATAAAAGCATCTTCTCCAAACTCATCGAACCACGGAATATATCCGGCGAGCGTATACGCCTTGAGTTCAACCCGTTCCGCACCCTTCGGCTTTGAGCCTTTGATTTGCTGTCCGTAAGCAGTAAGCCAATGAAGCTCAACACCGCCTCTGTCTCTTGTAGGCAGGAATATTGAAGGTCCTGCCATCGGACGATGGCGAACCAGATGCATCATGACTGATTTTTTTGAAGCTTCCGTCAGGATTTCTCTTTCATAAATCGGGTTGATCAAATACTGGTCATTCGTTGCAAGATTACCCATCGGTTCACCCAAAGCAGCCTTAGAAATTGACCAACCTTTTTCACCCCAGATAACATCTTTCGGATTCGTCCAATTATCTGACTTTAAGTTCGGACTAAATGACAACTCTGCAAGCGTCTTGTGATTTCCAATCCAAGCAGCAACAAGCCCTTTTCCAAGATTAGAAAGGAATTCCCGCCGTGTAAGTTCACGAGGGCTTTTCGCCTGTCCCTTGATTTCTTCCCGCAGTGATTTTACGGTACTCTTGAGTGCTTCCACTTCGGAAGTTTCCTGCACCGTAACCGTTTCAAGTGTTTTGACTATACCTTCAAGAATCAATTCTTTTTCTCGAAAATATACCGTTGCCGTTTCCGTGTTGGTAAACCCTGTCTGCTCAATTTTCTTCATTCCGGCTAATTGCCTTTTCACAAGCTCAAGTTCTTCATTCATAAAACATGCTCCTCACAAATTATGTATAAAGTTTCCCCAGAACGGAGAAACAATATTTACCTGTTCTTTTCTCACGTCTCTTTCTTCTTTCGCCTTTGCAAGAGCGAACGGATTAGCAGGTACATTGCAGATTGAAAACTCAAGCAATTCCTGTTTTCTAAAAATAAGCGATGTCCCATCCTCAGATGTTTTCCTATCCGGTATCTCAATCTCAATAACACGAAACCCAACCGAACCCGCCCGGAGCACTCCGGCTTTTATCCGCTGTTCAATCGACCAGGCAAACGGGTCATAAGATTTATCATTAAAAATAATGAGACCATGCAAACCGTTATCATCAATCGTTAAGTTGTCAATCTTTCCGATAGCCGGAATTTCATACCGATGAGACCATTCCACAATCGGATTCTTCACGTACTGCTTGAAGTCCCACCCTTGTGGGTCAATCCGTTCACCCATCCTGTCCAAGTCAAACGTAGAAAGCGTCCAGGCAATACCATCTTCATTGTTCACTGATAATTGTTCCTTGCTCATTGAAAACGGAACCGACGCGATAAGTTCGACATCACTTTTAACTTTCTGAATCCCTGCTGATTCTTTCTTCACACCCAGAAAATCAAGTAATTCATCAGCAGTGTTTACTTGATAATTCCCCTTCGTGGTTTTGGTCATGACAATCATCTTTTCTCTTTCCTCCTTTTTTTGTCCGGTAGTGGCGTACATTCAAAATTTCTATGATGAAAAACTAATTCCTCTTTCGTTACAATACCAAGCTCAAGCGCCTCAACAAACAAATCAAAATCATTTCGCGCGTTAAGCGACCGGTATATTTCTTTTTTATGATTTTCCACGGTAGCCTTACAAATCGCCAAAGTATCCGCAATATCTTCTTTTTTGAATCCATTACAAATACAGCGTAAAACTTCCACCCTGATAGGCGTAAGTTTTTTAGCCGGAGCAGGGTACTCTATCCGTGCGTCAATTCTTTCTTGCACAGAAGCAGGAATAAAGCTCCGCCGATTCCGTATCGCTTCCATACCTTCATGCCATTGTTGAACCCCATCAGCGGTACACACATACGCTTTCGCCCCATTGATGATAAAATACATCGCACGGTCAGTCGGATACGCTCCTACACTGAAAACGGAAAGGTAGAGCTTCGGAAATTCTTGATGAAGCATTCCCATCATGTACGGCGTGGAACACTCGTAAAACCGCGCGCACATAATCACCGCATCAGGCTGTATGTCATCAATTAAAAATGACAGTCCGTCCCTGTCTATGTCTGTGGTATGAACATTCGTGAAGCCGAACCCTTCCAATTTCATTTTAAAGTAAGAATGATTATTGGTTTCTCTGCTTATCACAAGCGTTCCCCCAGACACTACACACCGCCTTGCTCCGGCGGTGCATCATCAGTTACCGCAATAAGATTCTTGGGCTTATACCATATATCGCCCCAAGACTTTGTATCTTTTCCCCTCTCCTTTAATACATCATTGATGGTTTTCAGCCCCGCATTGATTTCCGCAATATCTCTTTTCGATTGCGCGTCTTCGCTCTCCTGCAATTCGGGAATATCACGCAAATCAAACACGCCTTGTTCTTTCAATCCAAAACGAAGAAAAAACTTGCTCTCAAGAATCTGTTCAAATTGGCGAAGAATGGGAATAAGCGTATATTTCCAGAACGCTGAATGTTGTTCCGATGTGTCTTTCCCCGACAGGGAAGTCGTCTTGTCATTGATGTTTGCGACACGAGGCGGTATACCATATTTCGCAAGTATCGTGTACAGGTTCCAACGTTTTAGTTCAAAGAGTTTGATAAGCTCCGGTGTGAAAGATAAGGCTTCAAAACTCGTACCCTTACCGAGTACCGCAATCTTTCGCCCTGCCTTTACCTGTCCGTATTTACTTTCCCAACGCCTCTCAAGCTGATCGGCTTCTTCGGGCCTTAGTGTCTGATCAGTCTTTAAGATACCATGAGGAACACGGCAAACGCATGAAAGGAAT
>DBDH01000028.1 GCA_002293455.1 Treponema sp. UBA937 | reverse complement strand
TTCAAATCCTCCCTGGGGAAATATGGTAAATCCTTATATTATAAGGATTTACCGCGAACCACCCAACAGAGCGGAGTTCGTAATCTTACTAAAAAACGCCAATGTACAAAAAATGTACAAATAACATTTTGTATACATGGCTTTTTGGAGTATTTTTATGGATACTTGCCCGTTCTGCGTTTTTAAACGTTCTAACCGCCCTTATTACTATGTTCTTTTCAAAGATGACAACGGTAATTATGTCAACAAACCCATTTCAACCAAGAAAGCAATCAAAAAAGAAGCTGAACGAGTTGCCTTAACGTGGCTTCGTGAAGGCATTCCGCAAAAAGACAAAGTTGTCAAAGTCAATGAATTGTCTTTGACTGATGTTGCTCGGAAAATAAAATCCGGCAATGAAGCGGAAGCCGTATTAGCTGAAATGCAAAAAAGAGGCTTACTTAAAAACTTTATCCTAAACGATACGCCCCAAGCGGAAGATTTTGTATCGTTTCTTTTAACGTTTTGGAATTGGGGACAATCGCCCTACATCAAAGAGAAACTGCGGAAGAATCACGGTATACATCAGCGGTACTGCCGATTGAATAGTCAGGCTATCAATTTGTACTGGAAACCCTTTTTTGAAGGGCGGTTCTTGGGTGAGATTTCCGAAGCCGACATTGACGCATTTATTGACCACATGGGTGAAAAGCCGATTTCTTCTTCACGAAAAAATGCCGTCATAAAAGCCGGAACTATCGCCCTGCATTGGGCTTTTAACAAAAACAAAATTCCCAAAGACCCGGCGAATGGACATATCCTTTACACCGGAGAAGAACGGAAACGGATTATCCTGACACCAGCATCCGCGGCGGCTGTGTTTCGGGCAAAGTGGGAAAACAGCAAGGCAAAACTTGCCAACATGATAGCTGCTGTTACAGGAATGAGAAGCGGGGAAATATTGGCTTTGAGGTTTCAAGACTTGGGTTCTGATTGTCTGTATGTGCAGAATTCTTGGAACAGAGTTGACGGCTTAAAGCCGCCGAAAACCAATGAATCGCGTATTGTGGAACTGCCCTTCCCTGATTTGGCGCAGGAACTCTTTGAACAAGCTAAAAGAAATCCGTGGGGTGTGTCGCCTGAAAGTTTTGTTTTCTGGTCGGAGTTTAAGGCTGACAGACCTATGCAACCGTATATGTTTGTTGACGGTTTGCGTGACGCTCTCGTGCAAGTTGGGTACACAGAGGAAAACGCAAAAAAATATTTATTCCACGGTTGGCGGCATTTTTATACTTCCTACATGATTAACCGTTTGGACAAGAAACTGTTAAAATCACAGACAGGACACCGAACCGATGAAATGTTGGCACATTATGCTGACCATAGAACCGAAGGTGATAGAGAGCTTATACAGAGGCATGAGCGAGAAGCATTTGCGGGATTACTGCCTGAATTTCGCACCAAGCCGCAAGGCGAAGGTTCCCCTCTGCTACGGCTTAACAAGATTACTTTCAAAAACGATGATTTTAAAATTGCTGTAGGCGAATAACTTTTAAAGCTCTCAGATTGCCGGGAGCTTTTTTTATTCGTAAGTGGGTTTAATACCCTCTGCACGCTCTCGCGTGCGAGCCTGCGAACCGTGAACCTTTGGTTCGATGGTTCGAGGGCGTTCTAAAATTAATTAGAATGAAATTACACAGGGTATTAAACCCACATACAATCCATACCTCACAGAACGACGATACCTCGCCGTACCGCGTACGACGAACTTTAGTTCGCACTCTGCAGCGAGGTTCGTCATTTGCACTAAATACGCATATCTGTCTGAATTACGATGTTATTGTTATGTGAAAGAGCTAAACTTTTTTGAAAGGGGTGGACATGGAAATGCATTTGACAATTCCAATACTGGCAACTTATTTGAAACTCATAGTGCAGGGCTATTATACATTGTGATATAATAGCTATGGAAGCACTGATTTATTCAATCGAGAATTCGGACGCGGACTAACGTCCGAAAAGTCCGCATCAGTGCATTCAGTATTGTCTATGGTTTCATTACTTCAAAAACTAATGGAGGCGGCAATGGATAAAATCTCGATACGGTTTTTCGATGATAGAGAAGTCCGTGCTGTTTGGGATGATGAAACATCAAAATGGTGGTTTTCTGTACTTGATATAATCAGTGTTCTTCGTAGCGTGGATGATTATACGAAAAATCGAAATTACTGGAAATACCTCAAAGCAAAACTCAAACGTGAACATAATCAACTGGGTAGTGTGACTACCCAGTTCAAATTTGTTGCACCTGATGGTAAAAAACGAACGGCAAATGTTCTTGATTATGATGGCATTATTGAACTTGCCAAAAACTTTCCAAGTAAACAGGTCAATCGTTTTATCGAATGGTTCACTTACAGCGATGAAACGATTGATGGTAAGAGCAAATCAAAGGCTTATGCTCTTTTTGATAGTTCTTTGCTTGATACTATAGATGTCGGTACTGTCAAAGGCTTACAACAGATTCATGGGTATTTATTTGGCGGACTGTATGACTTCGCAGGACAAATCAGAACGCATAATATCGCCAAGGGCGGTTTTCAATTCGCCTTAGCACGTTTTTTGCCTGAAACGCTGAAACACATTGAAGAAATGCCCGAAACTTCCTTTGACGAAATAGTGGACAAGTATGTGGAAATGAATGTTGCTCATCCATTCATGGAGGGGAACGGGAGGAGTACACGTATTTGGCTTGATATGATTTTTAAAAAGAATCTGAAACTGTGCGTGGATTGGAGTAAAATCAACAAGAAGGATTATCTCTCTGCTATGGAGCAAAGTACAGAAAATTCTGAATATATTAAAAAACTGTTACAAGCTGCATTGACCGACAAGATAAGCGACCGTGAAGTGTTCATGAAA
>DBDH01000008.1 GCA_002293455.1 Treponema sp. UBA937 | reverse complement strand
GAACTCCTTATGGTTTGTTTCGCCATTGCGGGCTGCTAACATACGAAGATAGGGAGTTATACGCGGATAGGGCCGAATACCCGTATAATGGCATCAGCGTCATTTTTGCTTTAGTTTTTCTGAAAAAAAATGTTTTTTTTGTGTGGGGAAATTGAACAGAAAACGGGTTGGTCCAGCTATACTATCTGGAAGGATATTTCCTTTTTGGGCGGTGATGTTGGTTCCAACATGGGCTATAATTCTGCTTTATCTTTTCTTAAAAATATCTCAAACAATCTCAATATCAAAAACTCGAATCAGTTCCAGGGCTTGTTCCGGATTTATTTTTGCGCCTTTTAATTCAAAGAGATCCGCGGAAATTTTTATGCCGTCTATAATACAGTCTGAAAGATCAATTCCCCGCAATGATGTTTTAAAAAAATCCGCTCCGGTAAAAATGGTTTTTCTCAAATTCAATTTTTTGAGTTTTGATTCCGTGAAAGAACTGTCCATAAATTTGGAATCGTCAAAAGCGCAATTATCAACTGAGGCGTTAAAAAAATTGCTGTAATCTAAAATGCTCTTTGTTATTTTTGTTTCCTTCATGAGGCTTTCTACAAATTTTCCTCCGACAACATTGCTTTCAATGATGTTTACTTTTTTCCAAAATGTTTTTGAAAAGTCTGATAAGGAAAGATTGCAGTTTATAAAATCAACATGATAAAACCTTGAACGGGAAAAATTACATTTTTTAAAATCACATTTAATGAATTGTACTTTTTCAAATTCAATGCTGGAAATATCAAAGTCTGTAAGTTCTTCATTTTCAAAAGTTATATCTTCAATACAAGAATCATCCCGCGTTGATTTTTCGATGCAGCCGCGTAATATGTTTTTTTCTGTGTCTTCAAAATTGAAGAATGGCTGTCCGTTATTCATAATTTTTTTCCAATACAGCTAAATCCGATTTTTCATATATATGATTTCCAAATTGCGTTTTTTTATAATTCCAACACGCGATACAATCCTCTTTGCTTCGTGTCGGATTATCCGCAAAAAAATCCCGTGTATATTGATTGTATTCAAATTGTTTTCCGATTACCGTTTTCTTTTGGGATTTTTTATCCGCCGCAATTTGTTTATATATTTCGATTGCGTCTTTGTACGTTCTTTCGCCTTTGTTTTCTTCCATCCAATTCATAAACTGAACATTGAATTTAAATTGATCTCCGATATGCTTTTTGAAAAACGCTCTGTGCTTTTCATCATTGGAATAATATTTGTCAATAATGTTATTTAGTGAAGGTTCAAAATGATGAGCCGTACTTTTTTGTTTTGCTTTTTTCTTTACAATAGATTTATTCTGAATAAAGCTGCTGATGTATTCTAACAAATCTTCCTTTGATCCTGATGCCGGCAAATCATTCCGCTTGCACAACATGATAAGATCGGCTTTCAGATAATATGTGCCGTAGAGTTCCTCTTTTGTTTTAGGCAAATCCATGTTGAAAGTATATAGTACTCTTTGTTATGTGATCAACAATCCTTTAACAAGATTCCTTCCCAGGGCAGAATCTTTCCATCAATAGTGATCCGCTCCGCGGCGGAGACAAGAATTGTTCCTGATAGAAAAGCCGCAATTTTTTTATTCAGTTTTATTTCCTTCGATGAAAAGTTTAACGCGATTGTGTATGTCTCACCGTTCAATTCACGGCGGTATATCATAAGGCGTCTATCGGCATACAGAGGCAGAAAAATTCCGAATGTTAAGCATTCTGTTTTTTTCCGCAGGGCAATAAGGCTTTTGTAAAAATTCAAAACCGATGCGGGATTTTTTTTCTGCGATGCATAATTAATATGTTTATAATTGCTGTTAATGCCCAGCCAAGGTTTCGCTTTTGTAAAACCCGCGTTATTGCTGTCATCCCATTGCATGGGAGTGCGAGCGTTATCGCGGGAACTTGCCTTAATCCATCTCCATCGTAAAAAATTTGGGATGCACATTTTTTTCATCAGCTTGTTAACGCCATGACTGACCACATCGTTTACTTCATCAAGACTTTGAAAATCAAAGTTTGTCATGCCGATTTCTTGTCCCTGAAAAATAAAAGGCGTTCCTCGAAGAGTCAGCTCCATGAGCGCCAGCATTTTTGCGCTTCGTTCCCAATACGAATCGATCTTTCCATCTAACGTAATTTTTTTCGCCGATCCAAAATGTGAAACGATTCTGCTTTGATCGTGATTTTCAAGATAGAGCGCGTTCCAATCAAGGCCTTGCTGCCACTTCGTGAGAACTTGCAGCAATTTTGACGCGTAAAATTTTTTTGGAATGAACTGAGCAACACGGCGGTCAACTTCAAGATGATCAAAATAAAAAAGCATGTTGAGTTCTTTACGGTCTTCATTGGAAAGGAGTTTTGATTCTTCAAGATCGACCATAACCGTTTCACCGACAGTAAAGCAGTCATAATGATCGAGCACATCCCGGCGCAGTTCCCGCAATATTTCATGATTCCCTTCCTGCGATTTGTAGTGTTCGATTCCCTGGACAGCTAAACTTTTTTTCCCATCATCAAGACTAGTTTTATAAATGATGTTGATCACATCGCATCGGAACCCGGCAGCTCCTTTGTCCAGCCAGAACTTCATAATCTTTTTTATCTCTTCAATCACTTTTGGATTTTTATAATGTAAGTCAGGCTGCTTCTTGTCAAAAAGATGCAGATAATATTCGCCGCTTCTATCATCGTACTCCCAAACTTCACCCGCAAAAAATCCTGTCCAATTATTCGGCGGCATTATTTTTCCCGATGCCGTTTTTTTCGGTGGCTGCCAAATATAATAATCGCGGTAAGGACTTTTGGGATCGCGGCTTTTTTGAAACCATTCGTGTTCATCGGAAGTGTGATTGATCACAAGGTCCATGATAATTTTTATTCCGCGCTTTGCAGCTTCGTCAAAAAGTTTTTCCATGTCAGCCATCGTTCCGAACTTTGAATCGATAGAACAATAATCGCTGATGTCATAACCGTTGTCCGCGTCGGGTGATTTGTACACCGGAGAAAGCCAGATAAGGTCCGCACCCAAGTCTTTTATTTCATCCAAGCGGGAAATGATTCCGGGGATGTCGCCTATACCGTCACCGCCGGGTCCTTCAGGTCCCGAGGAATCCTGAAAACTGCGCGGATAAATCTGATACGCTATCGCGTTTTTCCACCATTGTTGTTTGCTGTCTTTATGTATTGTCATCATTACTTCCTTATTTCAGAAACTTACATTAAAGGAGTATGCTGTTAATGTTCCGATACAATTCATACACTGAATTATATTATTCCATCATTATAAAAGCAATAATTAGTATTTTTTGCGCTATTTTAATTTTTCAGTGAATACCGGATTGTCACATCAATTGTCGTCGTCGATTGCAGAACGATGTCCAAAGGAAAAATACTTTTCACTAAATTTATTGCAGCTGTATCTAAAATATTTTCACCTGAGCTTAAAGAAACATTGCTGTATTCCAAATCTCCGGCGGCTGAAATTATTAGTGTGACCCCCACTCGTCCTTCAACATTTCTTCGTCTTGCTAAAGCCGGATATTGTTTTTCTTTTTCGATTAAAGCGTAGATTGTTTCATAAAGATTATTCCGGTCGGCTTCATCAGAAGATTCTGATGATTCAATGAGGCCGCTGTGCGGAATAATTGCAGGCGAAGCCGCTGATTCGGGAATATCATTTTCTCCGGAACCGGTTCCGGAAGATTCCACTAACATGCTTTCTGTTCCGCCGGCAGTCTGCGGATGTTCATCAGTATGTTGACGCGGAGAATCCGCGGCTTCAGTCTCGGTAATGACTTGCGGATATTCATCAACATGTTGATGAAGCGGAATGGTTTGTTCTTCTTCAATAGCAGTTTTGTTTTGCCGCGGTGAAGAAAAATTTTCCCGGGCTGGATTTCTTAAAGCAACTTGTAAAACAGAAATTGTTTTATTTGTTTCGTGAACATCTTGTTTGGAAAATTGAAAAAATAATTCTCCCGCAGTCAGCAGGAGAAGATTAACGCAGAGTCCAAGAAAAATCGCAAAAACAAAACGGCGGCGGTCATTCATCGCGATGTAAGTGAGAGAAAACCGCTTATGGTGAAGCGCCGCCGAATTCGACTTCATATCATTCTGTTTTAAAATCGATATTGAACAGACAGATTAAACTCTCTGCCATTGCCGGGATAGTAACCTCCCCAGTAAACCAAACCATAATTTGTATTCAATAAATTACGGCCTTCAAATAAAATCATCCAGTGTTGATTATCTTTATCCAAGATATAAGAAAGGGAAGCGCCGAGCAAAAAATAATCATCAACCTTTGCAAGGCTGTTAGCATAATCTCCTGCCTGATAAGAATCTCCCCGGTAATTAAGATCGATGCCGAGCCGGATATTCAATGGCAGCTTGAATGTAACAGTACCGGATACTTCATGAGCGGATACCATAGGAACGATTTTGCCTTTATTTGCGCCGCCGGTAAATTCCGCGTTAACATAAGAATAAACTGCCCACAGTTCAAGAAATTTGAAAGGCGTCATTGTTAAACTGATATTTGTTCCCAGACGTCCTGTTTCATCCATGTTCTCATTATGAGCTGTGCCAAACGCGATTTCATCTTTCAATTGAAGATAATATACATTTACGTTAAGAGAAATCCATGTATCAAAATCAAAACCGATTCCGCCTTCAACATGGTAACCTTGTTCAGGCTTTAAATCTTTAACAACGTATCCGTTATATTCTACGACTTCATCAAAAAACGGATAACGGAAAAGCGTTGCATATTTGGCATACACATTTAAAAAATCAAAGGGTTTATAAGCGGCGCCTGCTTCATACACAAAAGCCTGTTGGAATGCATCTTCATCAGGATTGCCCATAACCGCAAAATCGTAACGGATTCCCGCGTTCAAACATAATTGTTGCAGCGGCTGGAACTGAACAAGGAGATAAAGACCAGAATTGATTTCATCGATTTCAGAATCGCTTGATACATTTTTTCTTTGTATATCCGAATAATTTTTTACATCCAAATATCTATAAGAAAAATCTATTCCCGCATTAATATCCAAAGAAAAATCGTTAATATCAAAACTAACATCGGCGGAAGGATGGGCTTCCGCAATATGAACATTGCGATTGCTGTAAGGACTCCAGCTTGACGGCATATTAGTCTCAATAAACAATCCTCTGTATGAAAGAGGAACATGAACTTCAATATTGTCCGCGGCAATCCATTCAAATTCTAATCCTGCAGAAATATGACGTTCAGACGCTTCATCATTCCAGTTCACTGCTGTTGTTGGGTCGTCTTTGTTTTGAATTTCGGTGAGCGGTCCGGGAAGCTGGTAATGTATATCAGAAAAACTTCCCTTTAATGACAAGCTCAATCTGTCGGAAAAGTCTATCGTTCCTTGAAGAGCCGCGTTTGTTGTGTCATAAGCCGATCTGTCGCGGTACCCTTCACTGCCAAGATGTTCCGCCGAAACAGAAAATCTTCCCCAATCGGTACTCTGTTGATGAGAAATGGCTTCCTGATTATTCCAAAAACTTCCGCCGGAAAGTTTGATATTGGTCTGCGTTTTACCGCTTTTCTTCGTGATAATATTGATTACGCCTGCAACCGCATTGTTTCCGTACCGGACCGATGCACCACCGTCGAGTATTTCTATCCGTTCAATATCCATGAGCGACACAGCATCCCAATTCATGGGTTTCATGTCCGGGTTGTTCATTCTGTTTCCATCGACTAAAACAAGAACTCTGCCATGAGCGTTTTCACCAAAACCGCGCATCGTAATTTCTTCCGAACCTGGAGCTGCTAGAGGTGAACGGAACATAATGCCCGGAACCTTTTCCAAAACATCCACAATGCTTGACGCGCCGGATTCCGCGATTTCATCGGCGGTGATCACAGTACTTGTCGAAGAACTGAGCGGAACTTCTTCTGTTTCTCTTTCGGCCGTTACATCGACAGAAATTGATTCCTGCGAAAAAAGAAAAGGAGCTAAACCGGTTAAAAATAATAACGCGGCTAAACAAAAAAAAGAAAAACGGGAATTCATAAGTCTTCCTCGGACTCGTCCTGGGCCTCTCAATAATCCAAAAGAGTTACGGAAGACATAAAGAAGACAAACGAATGCGCACGGCACACCGCCGGTTATTACCCCTTCCACGGAGGCCTCAGGCATTGCGAAGGGACCGTCTCCCGGCTTCCGGATCAAGTTACTTGCGGCGCCTTCTCGCTGAGCAAAATGATGATTGAAGTCAATTCAAACATCATTTCGCTATGCAATGGCTTAAAGCAGTAAACTGACTCAGGCAGTTTACTGACTCTGCCGCTTTCATCCCCGGTTACGGTGGCGGGACCGCTGCGGATTCTCACCGCATTCCGAAATCCCTGCGCCGGATTTTATTTAAGTCTCAAATCCGTTTTATTGTGAGCTCAGTATAGAGGAAGGAATGAGCGAAAGTCAATTGAAAAAATTTTTTCTTTTTTTATATTTTTTTCTTTATCCCTATTGACACTGTTTCTATTTATAGATACAGTGTTTCTACAAGAAGAAACACTGTTTTCCAAGGAGTTGCCGTTACCACTGCGTGGTATCGTTCAATTCACACCGCCGCTTTCTGTCCTTTGGACAGACTGGGGCTCATAAAGGAGTTACACTATGAAAGTGAAAACAATCGGACTGCTTATACTAAGCGGAATAGTACTTTTTTCCTGCACAGCCAAGAAGCAGGAAAAACCAATTATCGGGATTTCCAAAATCGCTCAGCATGAAGCATTGGACGCTATCGAGCAGGGAATTATTGATCGTCTTATGGAACAGAATATTGATGTAACTTATGACTTGCAGAATGCTAACGGGAATGTAAATACAGCGGCACAGATTGCCAACAAGTTCAAGAGTGAAAAAGCTGCTGTCGCGGTTGGGATTGCCACTCCCGTAGCCGTCGCACTCGCGAATACCATACAAGATACGCCCGTGATTTTTTCCTGCATCACCGATCCCATTGAAGCGGGATTAGTCTCCAGCTTGGATAGAGGCGAAGGAAATATTACCGGCCTTTCCGATGCCATTCCTACGAAAGATCATATCAAACTTTTCCAGGAAATTGCCGGAATTAAAACGCTGGGTTACATCTATACATCTTCCGAAGCAAATTCACTTTCAGCTTTGAAGCTGGTTGAGGACGCTTGTAACACGTATGGGATTGATCTTGTAACGCAGGCAATTTCCACATCGGCGGAATTGAAGCAGGCGGCGGAAGCGATTGTCAACCGTGTTGATGGAGTTTACCTTACAACCGACAACACCGTATTTTCCGCGCTTCCGGCTTTGGTACAGGTATTCGGCGACGGCAAGAAACCGATTTTTTCGGGAGATGTAACTGCCGCCATGAACGGAGGCTGCATGATCGCGTCGGGATTTAATTACTACAAAGCAGGATTGGCGACAGGCGATATCATCATCGATGTACTCAATGGGAAAAAGCCCTCAGATATACCTGTAAAAATTCTTAGCGATCCTTCCGATTTTGATTTGCTTTTGGATTTAGACGCGGCGAAAAATTGCGGCATCGCAATTTCTGAAAATTACGTTGCCATGGCATCGAAGATTTTTACCGACGGCACATTAACGGAAAAATAAACATGATAACAGGCATTCTTACGGAAGGACTTATCTACAGTATCATGGTCCTCGGTGTGTTTATCAGCTATAGGGTTTTGAGTTTTGCGGACCTTACTGTTGACGGATCATTTCCCATGGGCGCCGCGATTATGGCGGTCTGCCTTACGAATGGGGTCCCGCCGCTTGCGGCTTTAGCGCTGGCTTTTTTGGGCGGGGCCTCTGCGGGTCTTGTAACAGGATTGATACATACCCGGCTTAAGGTTCCGGATTTGCTTTCCGGGATTCTTACCATGACGATGCTCTATTCGATAAACCTGCGGATTATGTCCAACCGTGCGAATGTATCGCTTTTAAGAGTGCCGACTTTGTTTACCCGTTTTGCAGAACAAATGTCTTTCTTGGACAGAGATGTTTCGATTGTCCTCATCTGTCTGTTGGTGGTAATAGTTATCAAGATTTTGATTGATCTTTTTTTTCATACCGATTACGGACTAACGCTTGGAGCATTGGGGGCGAATCCTCAGATGGTAATTTCTCAGGGAATGAATCCTGATCTTTTAAAGATCAGCGGCATCTGTCTTTCCAACGGACTTTTTGCCGCGGCGGGTTCCTTCACCGCGATGTATCAGGGATTTGCGGACGCCGCTCTGGGCTCTGGAATGATTGTATCGGGACTTGCGTCACTGATGATGGGAGAATTTCTCATCCGCTCAAACCGTATCGCCCTGCAAACCCTGCGGGTGATTTTAGGTTCTATTCTCTATAGGGGACTTATGTACCTTGCGCGCAACTATGGTTACCATATCAACATGACTGCCAATGATTTGCAGCTTATTACCGGAATACTGATTATCTTATGTATTTTAGTTTCCAAACAAGGCTGGCTGAATAATGTATATAACAAAAAAGTTTTTAAATCCGGAGGAACATCATTATGATCAATATACAAAATCTTAAAGTGATTTTTTCCGCCGGAACGCCCAATGAAAATATTGTTCTGAAAAATCTTGGACTGACGGTTAATCAGGGAGATTTTATCACGATGATTGGCTCCAACGGCGCGGGAAAGTCAACCTTGTTCAATGCTATTGCGGGCACCATCCTTCCTGACGCGGGAAGCATTACCATGGAACATCCTGATACAAACATTGTCCGAAATATCACCAAAGATCCTGAATATAAAAGAGCGCGTTACATCGGAAGGATTTTTCAAAACCCGCTGATGGGGACCGCAGGCAAAATGACTCTTGCTGATAACATGATGATTTGCCTTAAAAAAGGATACAAGGGATTGAAGATCAGTTTGAATCATTCCATGAAAGATTATTTCAGAGAGAAGCTCCAAGTTCTCGGCATGGGATTGGAAAACCGCCTGAACGATAATGTCGAATTATTTTCCGGCGGCCAGCGTCAGGCGCTCACGCTTCTTATGACCGTTTTGTCCAAGCCAAGCCTTTTGCTTTTAGACGAACATACCGCCGCGCTCGATCCCCGGAACGCCGAAATGATTATGGAATTAACGTTGAAGTTCGCGTCAGAGTATCATCTTACCGTCATGATGATAACTCACAATATTGGTCTCGCGTTACAATTCGGGAACCGCCTGGTTATGATGGACCAGGGCGACATTATTCTGGATATTAACGCGGAAGAAAAAGCGAAGCTAAGCGCAAATGATATTGTTCAGCGTTTCAAGGATATTAGAAATCAGGAACTTCAAAACGATAAGATGCTGCTTCGGTGAAAAAACCATGCAGCATCTTTGTTTCTTGCTAGGGATATTTTTCTAAATGAAATCCGACAAGGCCGCCCTAAGACCAGCAGCGTCTTTAAATTGATGAACCTTAAGTCCCAGTTTAGCCGCCGCGTTCGCGTTTTCTTCAAGGTCATCGGTGAAAAAGGCGTCGCGGGGTTCAAGCTGTTCCTCTTTCAGAATTTGCAGCCAGAATTCCGGGTCTGGTTTTATCACGCCCATAAAATGCGAAGCATAGACTTTATCAAAGCAGGCATAATCTCCCATTTGTTCATGGAAACGATAATGAGAATCCAGCGTATTGGTTCCGCAGACTACCCGGAATCCGGCTTTTTTCAAGTCGCTGATAATCCGGTACGTTTCGGCATCTTGTATCGGTTCAAAAAACGTGGTCCAAGGATCTCCGTCAACTTGTATCCCTGTTCGTTTGGTGAAATTTTCCCAAAACTGACTGACGCTGATACTGCCCCGGGAAACGTCGGCAAGATCCCCTCTGTTGTAGGGAGATGTCCCTGTAGACGCGGGGGCTGAATCTACTCCCCGGTAAAAATCATCTTCACTAATTCCGAACGATGCAGCGATTTTTGGAATTATTGAAACATTGTACGTTACAACTCCGCCCATATCAAAAATAAATAACTTCATGAAAATCATCATAATTGATTTAATCATAACTTGCCAGAGGTCTTATCCCTTCGTATTACGGCAAATTAGTTAATTTGTTTACTAAATCAACTAATTTAACACAAATTTACTTTACAAATATAAATTTATGTGTGACAATATATTTAGGAGGATCATAATGAAACATATTTTTTCAGGAAAAAAATGGTTTCTGGCATTCGGACTCATCGTTCTTATGCTGTTCCCTGCGTTTGCAGGCGGCCGAAATGACAGCGGTTCTTCCGGAGATTCCGCTGTTCTCACAATGGGTTCCTGGAGGGCTGATGATGTTACCCAAGTGACAAATCTCCTTGCGGAATATAAAAAACTCAATCCCGGCGTTCAGATTAACTTTAGGCCTACCAATCCGCCGGATTACAATGCTACATTGCGTCTCCAGCTTGAAAGCGGTACCGGCCCGGATTTGATGTATGCGCGTTCATACGCGGCCGGACAGGAACTTTTCAGCGCGGGATATTTTGTCGATTGTACAAATATTCCCGGTTTGATGAACAATTTCACAGAAGTAAATCGTGCTCCTTGGCAGATGCCCGATGGAAAAATGTTTGCGGTACCTTTTGCCGCGGTTTCCCACGGGGTTTACTACAATAAGACCATCTTCCAGAAAGAAGGGCTTTCTATTCCGCAGACTTGGGAAGATTTTATCGCACTCTGCGGAACCTTGAAAGCGAAGGGGTATACTCCTCTGGCAAACGGTGTCGCGGACGAGTGGGATGTTTTGGAATGTCTCTTCCTGGGAATGCTTCCTAATTTTGTGGGCGGAGCCGCGGAAAGGGTTCAGTACGAAAGCGGCGCGAAGAAATTGAATGATGATCGTTTTGTTGCGGCATTTGCGGCTGCCGGAGAATTGGCGCCGTATCTTCCTAATGGATTTGAAGCGGTAACCTACAACGATTCTCAGATTTTGTTCAATTCACAGCAGGCTGTTATGTTCTTTGACGGTTCCTGGACCATGGGCGTTTATGCTGATGCCGCTTTTGACTGGGGCGTATTCGCGGTTCCGGCACCGGCTGGAAGAAAAACCATCATTACCTTCCATCCTGATATGGCGATTACCATGAATACCAAAACGGCATATCCCGCGGAGGGCCGAGCCTTCCTCACGTGGCTGTGTACTCCGGCCGGGGCAAGCATTGCGTCAGCGAATCTGCCTGTGGGTTATTTCCCCATGATTAACGCTCCCATCACGCTCGCGGATGTTCACGCCAACGAATTCCTCGCGCTGAATGAAGGCAAAGAAACCGATGTCCGCTTTGTGTGGCCAACGCTGATGGATCTGTACGCTCCGATGAACCAGGCTGTTATTCAGGTTCTGAAAGGTGAAATTACCGCTCAACAGGCTGCTAACGCGATAGAAGCTGCCCGTCCCTGAAAGGGGTGAATAGTTTATCAGGGAGGTGCAGTGATGTACCTCCTTTTGGTTTAAGCATGGAACATGTTGACATAGTTTCTTACCGGTAACGTTGAGGAGGATTTTCATGAAAGGAAGAACGAAAGGGCTTATCATGGGGAAAAAGACATCCTCATCCGTTTTCATGTGGGGACTGTATCTTTTGCCCGCGCTTTTATTTTATATCATTTTTATGGCATGGCCGCTGCTCGATTCCATGCGTTTAAGTTTTTATACAGGATCAAGCGGAGCGTCCAGAGTATTTGTCGGATTTCAAAATTTCAAAAATCTTTTTATGAACCCTCAATATTCGGAAAGGTATTGGGGGGCTTTCGGGCACACCTGGTATTTCTTTTGCATTCACATGCTGGTCCAGAATTGCCTTGGCATACTGTTCGCGGTTATCTTAACCGGCAAAAATATGAAGAACCAGGCATTCTACCAGGCGATTATTTTTATTCCGGTAACGCTGGCCGTGCTTGTAACAGGCTATCTTTGGAAACTTATTTTGAACCCTGTCTGGTCGGGACCTGCTCTGCAAAAAATCGGACTGGATATACTTGTCCGGCCCTGGCTTGGTGACAGATCTACCGCGCTGACTATGGTGTCCCTTGTTTCCTGCTGGCAATGGATCGGCATTCCTACCATGATGTTTGTCGCGGCGCTTAAGAATATCAGTGATGATCTTTTTGAAGCGGCGGATATTGACGGCGCGAATTCGTGGCAGGTATTTTGGAAAATAAAACTTCCCATGGTAAAGCCTGTGGTTGGCATGATCGGGATTCTTACGTTTGTAAATAACTTCAACGCGTTTGACGTTGTGTTCTCTATGGAAACCGCCAATGGAGCGCCGAACTATGCAACAGATTTAATCGGGACGCTCTTTTACCGCGTTGGTATTGCCGGACAGCATCCCGTCGGCATCCCTAATCCAGGAATGGGTACCGCTATAGCCGCCATAACCTTTTTAGTGTTATGTATCGGGGTTATACCAACCCTTTATGCCACTCAAGGGAAGGAGTAAGATATGCCGAAAAAATACGGATCGTTAAAGCTCAGGAATAAAAATATTCTATCGCATATTACTTTGATTATATGGTCTGTAATCGTGATATTCCCTTTATGGATTTTGATTATCAATTCGTTTAAAGACCGGCTGTCAATTTACAGCAATCCCTTTGGCCTGCCGAAAAAATGGAATTTTTCTAACTATGCCGAAGTTATCCGGGACGGAGATTTCCTTATCTACTTTAGAAACAGTATTTTCGTCGTAGTTCTTTCGCTTATCATTCTGTTGATTGTAGGAACCTTGGCAAGTTATGCTTTGGCATTCTGGAGAACAAAAACGTCTCGGGCGATTTATTTTTTCTGCATCGCCGGAATGATGCTGCCCATCAAAATTGCTTCTATCAGATTATTGGAATTGATACGGAACCTTGGTTTGCTGAATACGGTTTGGTCCCTTGTTCCCATATATGTCGCGATGGGTGTTCCTATTGCGGTTTTCATTCTGACACAATTTATCAGAGAAATTCCTCTTGAACTTACCGAAGCGGGTATTATTGACGGAGCCAGCCGCATGGGCATTTTAACAAGGATCATTGTTCCCATGCTGCGTCCGGCTATGGCAACGGTTGCGATTTATAACCTTGTTCCTTTTTGGAACGATCTTTGGTTCCCTCTCATTTTTATCAATGATGACAGGGCCAAAACGGTGTTACTTGGAGTTACCCGGTTATTCGGACAATATCAAACTGACTGGTCAAAAGTATTAGCTGTCCTTACCTTGTCGGCGATTCCGGTCATCGCGCTTTATCTTATGATGAGCAAGCAGTTTATTAAAGGCCTCACCGCCGGAGCTGTAAAAGGATGATGTAGCTGATAACATCTTATAAAACGTCGCTGTTTCTTGCGACTCTGAATCCTACTGAGTTGGCTTTAAAAGAAGGCGCGTTCCAGAAACGATACGTTACTCTGCTCAGATTGACCGGAGAAAACCAGGACCCGCCGCGGATTACTTTTATATTTCCGGATTGCAGTCCTCTGGGGTCTTTGGTTAACTCTTTCGGGTAAGCTCCCATCCAATCCCAGCACCATTCCCAAACATTTCCGCTCATATCATACAAGCCCAATTCATTCGGAGCTTTCGTTTTGACAGGTTTTGTTTCCCGGCCGCTGTTTGTATCAAACCATGCGACACTGGACGCGTTTTGACTGCCGGAATAATATGCTCTTGAAAGGGCTTCTTCCTGAACGGCTTTGTTACTGCCTCCTCTTGAAGCATATTCCCATTCGGCTTCTGTGGGAAGCCTGTATCCGTTCGCGGACCAGTCGCAAAGAACATGACTGCCAGAAAAATTATATACTTTTTCCAAGCCTTCTTTTTCACTGAGCGTATTACAAAATCTTACCGCGTCAAACCAGCTGACGGTTTCTACGGGCCTTAACGACCCCCTGAATCGGGAAGGATTTGTACCCATCACGCTTGTCCAGACTTCCTGAGTTATCTCTGTTTCAGAAATATAAAACGGTGAGATTTCAACTTGATGGGCCAGTTCTGTCGGCATGTATGCTGCCTCATTGCTGCCCATCCAAAAGGTTCCGCCGTCCACAAAAATCATTTGAGGCTCAGAGTCCTCTGCGGTCAAAGTTCCAATGGAAACCAAAAACAGCAGAAGCCCGGTTATGATATATCGAATGCCGTTATGTCTCATAATGTCACAGCTCACTTCTGTTAGTAATTACTCTGGAGAGAAGTCCGTATTGAACAGCTCCTTCCGCGTCCATCCAGAAATCTCTGTCCGTATCTTTTTCAACCTGTTCAAAGGCTTTTCCCGTTTCTATCGAAATAAGCCGATTGATCTTTTCCCGAACCTTATCGATTTCTTTCGCGTGAATTTCAATATCGGTAGCTACGCCCCGGATTCCCGATAAAGGCTGATGAATAAGATAATGGCTGTTGGGGAAACCAATTCTGCGTTCTTTAGGAGCAGCCAATTGGATGATCGCGGCAGCGCTTGCTACAAGCCCTATGCCAATGGTCCAGACTTCGGGTTTAACAAAGCGAATCGTGTCAAAGATGGCAAATCCGGCGTAAGCATCGCCGCCGGGAGAATCAATAAAAATCCGAATCGGATCATCGCTCATATCTTCCATCAAAAGCATCTGCCGGATAGTCTTTTCCGACAAATCTTTATTTATTTCCCCCGAAAGGATAATCGTTCTGGTTTTAAGCATTTTATCAAGGAGAGGATCCGGCGTGTGTGTTTTGTCTTCCTTTTCCTCTTCATCATCATTATCTTCATATCGAATATAGTTCAATCTATCGTTCATCAAAATCTCCTGTTAAAAAACTGGATTTAGTATAACCTATTCTTTCGGTTTTTGAAAGTCCGAAATCAATTGGGTGGTCTTCTTAGCTTTAAATCCGGACGGATAATACGCATTATATACCGACCGGTCTGTATATAATGCGTACCCGGATTCAAGAGCGAAGAGCGACAAAAACCTCGTAAGGAGATAGGTAACCAAGACACTTTAAGGGTCTGTTGTTAATCTTGAGGACAATGGTATCAAGTTCAACCTGAGAAATCAAGTTCCAATCGGTTTTCTTGGGAAAATATCTGCGAATAATTCCGATGCGATTTTCGATACTGCCTTTTTCCCAACTATGATAGGGATTACAGAAAAATGATTGCGTGTTCAAAAGAGCATTTGTTTCTTCGTGCTGAGCATTCTCCGTTCCATTGTCATAGGTAATCGATTTACGCAGATGTTGAGGAAAGACCGATAGGCGATCAACGAGTGCATTTTTCATCGGTTCGGCGCTTTTTGAATCAAGTTTGCTTGCAACGAGAAAACGGCTTTTTCGTTCAACCGCAGCCATGATTGCAGCTTTGCTTTGGCGCGAAACCGCAGTATCGGCTTCCCAATCACCCGCTTCCGTTCGGTCTTGTATGAAGGCAGGCCGTTCATCGATCATGGTACGATTGGGAATGCGAACCGCTCGTTTATTCCTTCCCGAAGCACGATTTCGTCGTTTTTTGTGCTGAAAAACAAGAAAAGGAATCAAATCTCGGCGATCATGATAGATCCATTGATAAATACTTTCATAATTTGTTTTGAGATGAGGATATTTGAGCGATAATTTGGCGGCGATAATTTCCGGTGACCAATCTTCTTTGAGTTTTTCTTCGATGTAATTTCGTACTTCTTCCGATTTGATTCTTTCCCGTTGATGAGATTTCTTTTTTCTTGCGTCACTGTTTACTTGAGCTCGATATGATAAGTATCGTCCGATTGCTTGACTGGTATTTCTTTCAATTTCTCGATAGATTGTGGATCGATGACGTTTCAAGCATTTTGCGATCATCGAGATTGATATACCATGCGATAAACCGAGGGTAATATATTCCCTCTCTGCTTGATTGAGATGGCTGTACCTTTGTGTGATTGTTATAGTATTCTCGTTCATGACGGTTCTCCTGTTTGGTCGGTTCTGGTAAACAAACCTTACAAGGATTTCCCGTTTTTGAGGAGGGGCAACGTCCCTCCTCTTCACTTTCTTTTTGTCGCGCTTCTTTATTGAACTCGTC
>DBDH01000083.1 GCA_002293455.1 Treponema sp. UBA937 | reverse complement strand
CATATCAGGGCAACGCTGATTAAGTCTCGATGACATTACTCATCGCTGCCCAAGTCATTTTTCGTAATTCTTATAATACAACGAATTACTGCAAAATGACAGTTTCATAAAGTAAACACTGATTTATGCTCGATGCATAAATCAGTGTTTCCCTAGCTCTTAATCGTCTGTGTCCGCAACCTTGAACGCTTCGGCCGCCTTGATGACGTCGTCCGCGATGCGTCCGCTGATAGGCGCGTAGTGACTGAAAGCCACATTGAATGAACCTGTTCCGGAAGTAATTGAGCGCAAATCTATCGAGTAGCGCAGAAGTTCCACCTGGGGTACTTCGGCGCGTATTTCCGCAATGCCGCCTTCAGAGTCCTGTCCGAGGATTTTTCCGCGCTTGACAGATAAGTCGCTCATTACGTCTCCAAGATACTTTTCTTCGACAAAAACCGTCAGCGTCATAATAGGTTCAAGCAAAGTAGGATTCGCCTGCTTCATCGCTTCGCGGAATGCACCACGGGCGGCGATTTTAAACGATAATTCGTTTGAGTCTACGGGGTGATATTTTCCGTCTACAACTTTTACTTCCACATCTACGACAGGATAACTTGCCATAGTACCGTGAGCCATTCCTTCGACGATGCCCTTTTCCACACCGGGAATATAGTTCTTTGGAATCGCGCCGCCGAAAATCGCGTTGATAAACTGATACTTTTCTCCGCGCGGCAAAGGAGCTATTTCAAGCAGCACCTTTCCATATTGCCCGTGCCCGCCTGATTGTTTTTTGTGAGTATATTCGGCACTTGCTTTTTTGGTAATTGTCTCGCGGTAGTCAACTTTTGGCATACGGGTTTCAACATCAATTTTCTGGTTTTGCTTGATTTTGTCCAGAATGATGTTTACATGCAGTTCGCCCATTCCGGAGATAACCGTTTCCTTGGTTTCGGCGTTGAAATTATAGCGGAACGTTTTGTCTTCTTCCGTCGCTTTAAGGAGGAATTCGCCCATTTTATCTTCATCTTTTTTCTGAGCCGCGGTCACCGCCACCGAATGAACCGGTTCCGGAAGCCGCAAACGGAAGAACTTGTACGCCGCCTCTCCCGCGGTAATCGTATCGTTCGTTTTAAGACTTGCCGATTTCGCGATAATTCCTACATCGCCGGCATTCAGCTCCTTGATTTCTTCGAGCTTCTTTCCCTGGCAGGTATACAGTTTCCCGATTTTTTCCTTTTTGTTTTCCTTAACGTTGAAAATATCGGAATCGGCGCTGAGTTTGCCTTGAATGACTTTTACCCAAGAAAGTTTCCCTGAGAACTGATCATAGGTAGTTTTGATAATCAGTCCGGCCAAAGGTTTCGCGGAGTCTATCGTGACAGGCGTTTCGTTCTTGTCCGCGTCAACAAAAATATCTTTCCCCGTACTTGCCGCGGGAGCTATATCGAAAATAAAATTGATCAGAGGCGTTACGCCGGAATTTTTCAAGAGTTCTCCGCAGAAAAGCGGAACATATTTGTTTTCGGCCAGGGCTTTAATCAAACCGCTGTGAATCTCTTCTTTGTTCAAAGTTCCCTGTTCGATATAACTTTCCATGAGCGCGTCATCGCCTTCGGCAGCCGCTTCTACAAGCCTTTCTTTTACGGCCGCAAGTTCATCCTGAAATTCCGCGGGGATGGGGCCTTCTTTTTCCAAGCCGTCGTTCTGGAGAAAATACGCTTTTTCGTTAAGCGCGTCGATTACACCTTTAAATTCCGCGCCTTTTCCCATCGGAATGAAGAAGGGAACGGGATCGATCTTAAATTTTTCCTTTATATCTGCGAGAGTTTTGTTAAAATCGGCGCGTTCGTCCTGCATCCGGGTAATATAAAAAGCGCGCGGCTTGTTCCGGCTTTCCAAAGCGCGCCACAGCTTGATGGTTTCAATCTGAACGCCGGAACGTACGTCTATCGTAATGAGGGCAAATTCCGCGGCGCGGTAAGTCAAAATCACATCGCCGACAAAATCCGAGGAACCGGGAGTATCAAAAAGATTTATCTTCTTTCCATCTTTATCGATATGGGCCATGGAAGCGTGAATCGAGATTTTCCGCTCGATTTCTTCCGGGGTAAAATCGCTCGTGGTTTTACCGGAATCGATGGTTTCAGCTTTTTGAATAACGCCGCCCGCGGCGAGAAGCCGTTCAAATAACGTCGTTTTTCCGGTCCCTCCGTGACCGATAATGCTTACATTTCTGATGGACTCAGTTGCATAACTCATAGAAGTTACTCCTTGGGAATATTGATTTTTCGTTTAAGAAAAGATTCGTATGTCTTATAGCAAAACCCATTCTTACAAATGCCGTTATAATATGATCTTACGGTCTTGGCAAATTGTCAAGGAAAACTTTTCATTTTTTTCGATTTTTAATATGACGAGTTTAATAAAGAAGCGCGACAAAAAGAAAGTAAAGAGGAGGGACGTTGCCGCTCATCTTTTTGAAAAAATCATGTTCACGGCGGTCTTTACTGGCTTCCTGTGATACAGTATTATCATGATATAGGCATACAATATAAGTTATCAAGATGTTTTTATCTTTATATTAGGGAAGATACGCTGTCTGGAATCCGAAATATTTTTTACAAAACAATAACACAGAGGAGAAAATGTGAAGTTCGCTATTCTGGGAGGCAGTTTTAATCCGATACATAACGGTCATTTAGCTTTGGCGGAAGCCGCGCGTACGGCATTTCAGTATGACCGCATCATTTTGATACCTTCTTTTCAATCGCCTTTAAAACCCGAAATGAGGGGAACTACAGCCCAGGATCGGCTTGATATGACCGCCGCGGCCGTATCAGGCAACGCCTCTTTCACTTTGGACGACTGCGAAATAAAACGGGAAGGCGTTTCCTATACGATTGACACCGTCAACTACATCGATCAAAAATACCGTCCCGACGGAAAGCTTGGGCTCATCATCGGGGACGATTTAGCGGCGGATTTTCATAAATGGCGCGCCGCCGATGAGCTTGCCGCCCGCTGCGATATTATCCTCGCGCGCCGCCTTTCCGCAGATGAAGACGGGATTCCGTTCCCTTATCCTCATACACGGCTTCAAAATGATATTGTGGAACTTTCATCGGGAATGATTAGAAAGCGCATCAAAGAAAAAAAGAGCTGGCATTTCCTTGTTCCCCAGGCGGTTCGTTCGATTATCGAAGAAAGGAATCTTTACGAACATCAGAATGATGCTCATCCGCTTGCAGGCCTTATCGCTCACCTTGAAGATCATGTGAGGATGCTGCTTCCTTTTGACCGCTTTCTGCATTCGCGGAACACGGCGCTCCTTTCCTTCGAGCTTTGCGGCCGTTTCGGCCTTGATCCTTACAAAGGCTACCTTGCGGGAATGGCGCACGATCTTTGTAAGACTATGAACGAAAAACGCCTCATCGAATTAGCGGAAAGAGACGGGGAGAAAATCGGTAAAATCGAGCAAAAGAAACCTTCGCTTCTGCATGGACGGGCGGCGGCGGTGTATATAAAAGATTTTTTTGACATAAACGATGCGGATATTTTGGAAGCCGTCCGTTTTCATACCTATGCTTCTGAATCGCTTGGAATGTTGGCAAAAATTGTGTATATTAGCGATAAAATTGAAATCAGCCGGAAAGGAATTGATCCCGACATACGGGATTTTAAGCGGTTCAGCGATTTGAATGTCCTTTTCGAGCTTGTATTTACGGAAAATGTGGCATATCTCAATGAAAAACAGGTTGTTATGTCTGAAGGAACACTGAAATTGATGAATGCCATCGAAAAGGGGAAATGTCCGTGAAAAATAAGAGCAGTTCCGTTGATGCCAGTTTTATTTTGGTAATTATCATCGTATTGATAGTGGCAGGCGGCGCGGTTTTTGCGGTAATTGCTCTGCGGAGCGACCCGCTGGAAGAAATTTTTGCCGAAGACGGCGTTATCAACACGTTGATGATCATCGAAAAGGACGAAAAACCCCTCAGTTCTTTTGTACTGATGTATTATCCTGCCACAAAAAGAGCGGCAATGTTTGATGTTCCCGGCGAAATCGGCTTAATCATTCAAAGAATAAACCGTACCGACCGGATCGACGCTGTGTATGTTTCTGAAAGGATAACGCCTTTTGAAAACGAACTTTCAAAACTCTTGGGGATAGATATTGATTTCAGCGTGGTGTTCAGCGTCGAAAATCTTGGAAAACTTGTGGACCTCATGGAAGGCGTTGAGATTTTTATCCCTTCTCCGGTAGAACTGTATGGCGGAGAAAAACCTGTTTTGTTTCCGTCGGGAATGGTTGTTCTGGACGGAGAAAAAGCCGGGCAGTATGTTACCTATGTTCTGGAAGAAGATGACAGGGATACGGCAGCTTCGCGGCGGCAGCGTTTTTTCAAGGGTTTTTTAAAAACCCTGGGCGAAAGAAGCGAATATCTTCAAAATCCCCAGATTGCGAAAGTTTTTAATACGCTCATTGACAGTGAAATGAGCCGGCGTTACCGTTCACGGCTGTTTTCCGAACTTGCTTATATTGATACGGACAGAATGAATGTTCAATCTGTCGGCGGAAATGTAAAGGAAGTTTCGGGACAGGAACTCATTCTTCCTTTTTTTGACGGCTCTTATGTCAAGGATGTTGTCCGCCAGACTTTGGTAACGCTCACCAGACAAGGCGACGGCTCGCTGGCCGACCGCGTGTTTACGGTAGAAATACTCAACGGAACGCCCACAAGCGGCCTCGCGCGGCGTACATCGGAATTGATCCAGGGTTTCGGCTATGATGTCATCACGGTCGGCAACGCGGAAAACAACGACTATGCCTTCACCACAATTATCGACCGTTCGGGAATTAACGAACTTGGCGATACGTTTGCGGATATTATTCAATGCAAAAATATTACGAGGGAACTCTTCAATCCGGAAGAGTTAAGTTCTCAGAATATGGAATACAAAGCGGATTTTACTCTCATTATTGGAAGGGATTTTAATGGACGATATGTTACAAACCGGTGATAAAAACCTTGCTCTGGAATTGGGCGCCCTATTGCGCGATTACCGCGCCTCGGATGTGCTTGTCATGGATTTGCGCGGACAAAACACCTGGACCGATTTTTTTGTCATCGCCACTGTTACGAGCTCCGCCCAGGTTCAGGGCCTCCACAAACACATCAAAGATTTCGCGGGCGAAAAAGACCTCGAAATCCTGCGGAGACAGCGCAAAGTTCCCAAAGATGAGGAGTGGAGCCTTATCGACCTTGGAAACATCGTCGTCCATTTAATGACACAGAGGGCACGTTCTTTTTATGAACTCGAACGCCTCTGGAGCGATGCGGAGCAAATAACCATGAAAAGCGAACAATGATTATGTATCATGATCCATAACGAATACATTAACCGCGCGATTGATTATATCCTGAATCATATTGATGAAGATTTATCCGTCGATGACATTGCCGCCTATTGCGGATTCTCCCGCTTTCACTTTTCCCGTTTGTTTAAAAAGGAAACCGGCGAAGGCATATTCGCGTTTATCAAACGCGTCAGAATGGAACAAAGCGCCTTCCGCTTAAAAGTGGAAAAAGATAAAAGCATCACGGAAATAGGCGGCAGTTATGGGTATAGCTCATCGAATTACAGCACATCTTTTAGGCAGCATCACAATCTTTCCCCGGCAGCGTTCCGCCGGTCAATCTTGCAAAAGTCCCTTAAACATCCGTTTTATGGCAAGACCGATGTAGAACTGGAATCATATAAAGAATGCTGCCGGAAAATCACGGTGGAAATTCTGGAAGATCATCTTGTGATTTATCAGCGCCATAAAGGAAGTTACGAAAATCTGTCCAGACATTGGGACGCGTTTCAGAAAAAGTACCAG
Source organism: Treponema sp. UBA937 (assembly GCA_002293455.1). Classification (GTDB taxonomy): domain Bacteria; phylum Spirochaetota; class Spirochaetia; order Treponematales; family Breznakiellaceae; genus UBA937. Next base: position 12,669 of record DBDH01000083.1, on the reverse strand, counting down.
GAGTACGTTACAGAAGAAACGCTTTTCCTTGAACGCACGTACAACGATCCTTCCATCACCAATATTGATGAATGCCTCTACGATATTTGCATGACCGCTCCGGAAGGCTGTAATCTTGAAAACACCTATATCATAAAGGGCGGAAAATTCGCGGTCTATCATTTTGACGGTCCCGTGAAGCAAATCTACACCGCGTATCAAAGTATCTTTAATGTGTGGATGCCGAAAAGTAACTATGAACTTGACGACCGTTACGATTTTGAAATCTACCGAAACATCGACTGCGATTCCATGATCATGAAAATCGATATTTGCGTTCCGGTAAAGTGATACGTCTCTGTAACGCGCTAAACTATCGCAAAAGAAACAAACATGATACAATCCAATTGTTTAATTACTGAAGGAGACAAAATGGAAAGTAAAATCATTTTAATCACCGGAGCGACAAACGGCATTGGAAAAGCTGCCGCAAAAGAATTGGCGAAACAAGGGCACACGGTTATCGTTCACGGGCGGAATAAAGATAAAACATTGCGTGTGCTGGAAGAAATAAAAGCGGAAACCGGAAATGCCAATATTGATATACTGCTTGGCGATTTATTTTTATTATCCGATGTAAAAAAAATGGCGGATGATGTTAAGAAGAAGTATCAGAAATTGGATGTACTCATCAATAATGCCGGCGGAACGATGGGTAAAGTGAGAGAAGCGACAGATGAAGGTTTTGAAAAGACCATTGTTCTTAACCTGCTCTCGCCCTTCCTCTTAACGCAGTCGCTTCTGCCGCTTTTGTCAAACGCGCCTTCCGCGCGGATTATCAATGTTTCATCGGAAATGCATAAATTCGGCGGCAAACCTTTTTTTCATGATTTTCAGTTGGAAAAGAATTACGACTCTGTGCGCGCGTACGGATTATCAAAACTCTATCTTATTTGGATTTCGCGGCATCTTTCGGCAGAATTAAAACCGAAAAACATTACCGTTAATACCGTTCATCCCGGCGTTTCCAACACCAATTTCGGGCTTGATGCCGACAGAGGATTTTTCACGAATCTTGTCGGGAAATTGCTGATGCGTTTTTCTTTGACGGCTGAACAAGGAGCGGCTTCCCTGATTTACTTAGCCTCTTCTGATGATGTAGAACATGTTACAGGTCTTTATTATGGTCCAAAGAAAAAGCCTGCTGAACCGAGCGACAGATATTATTCGATTGAAAATGAAAACCGTGTCTGGGGATATTGCAGTCAAATTGTTGCGCCTTACATGGACACTTAACGAGTAAAAAGCACAAATTCAGAAGTAATTAATGTTCAACTTTCGTATCATTTTCTTCACAAATAGATTAAAGGAGAAAATGTATATGCAGGTTGAAAGCATTCAACACAACAAAGTAACATCGATTTTACAGTTTTCGATTCCGTCGATTATCGCGATGGTGCTTACTTCGCTGATAAGCGTTGCCGATGGTTTTTTCATCGGCAACTTTGTCGGCGAAGAAGGACTTGCCGCGGTCAATCTTGGACTGCCGATTGTGTACCTCTTTCTGGCGGCGGGGCTGATGGTTTCGGTGGGCGGCGCCGCTATCGCCGGAATGGCGTTCGGCGGCGGGAATCTGCAAAAGAGCAATGCCGTTTTTAATCAAACGATGCTTACGGCGGCGGTATTGGTCGTTCTGCTGAGCGCCGTCATGTACTTCTGTCTTGAACCAATGCTCGGCATCCTTGGCGCGGAAGGAAAGGCGGCAGAATACTTTAAAGAGTATTACGGCATCATGCTCTTTGAACTGCCCCTCATGGTGATTACCGCGTCTTTTGGAATGTTTATCCGTGCGGAAGGCAAGCCGCAGTATTTCATGGCGGTGAATATTCTAAACGTGCTGCTGAATATTCTGCTCAATTATGTGTTTGTCCGATGCTTCCTCTGGGGCGTGAAAGGTGTTGCCTTCGCGTCGCTTGTGTCGGCTCTTATTGCGCTGATTCCGGTGCTGATTTTTTTCCTGAAAAAATCGCGTGTGTTTAAAATCGGCAGATTTACTTATTCGGGGCAGGTTTTGAAAGACACGCTCCTGAACGGCAGTTCCGAGTTTATCGGTGAAATGTCGCTTTGTATTTCTATGTTTGCCTACAATTATGTGATACTCAAAAATGTTGGTATTGACGGCGTGACGGCTTTCGCGGTTGCGGGATACGTCGCTTACATGTTCAGTATGATCGTAATCGGTTTCGGGCAGGGCGCGAGTCCGCTTATCAGTTTTAGTTACGGAGCGGGAGAACTGCCGCTTGCAAGGGATTTACGTAAAATCACAAACTTGTTTGTACTGGCGGCAGGAGGCGTTTTCTTCTTGTTTGTGCTGACCGGTGCCGGCTGGTACGGCGGCATCTTTGTGAACAGCGCTGCCGTTAAGCAAATGATACGGTCCGGTATGCCGGTTTTCGCCGTTTCATTTCTATTTGCGGGTATCAACACCATTACATCGTTTTATTTTACGTCAATCGGGAAAGCGAAAGAATCGGCCGTTATCTCTTCTTCGCGGGGACTTGTAATCCTCTTGATCTGTGTTTTCACGCTTCCGCCGATTCTTGGCATGTTGGGAGTATGGCTGACCGCCCCGCTCACGGAAACAGTGACGCTGCTGTTCAGCGTGATTTTTATCATAAAGGATAAGAAAAATACGCGGACCGTACAACACCGATAAATAAACGAACCGCTTCACCGCAGAAGGACCTTCCGCAGGCTTGCAAAAGGTCCTTGTTGGGGTTTACACGGCAGAACGCGGCAAATCTTTTAATTATCGTCGAAATTATCAAAATCTACGTCATCTTCGTAGTCGTAATCGTCGTCGTCATCATCGTCAAAATCATCATCGTCGTCGTCAAAATCATCATCGTCGAAATCATCATCGTCAAAGTCGTCATCCATGTCGTCAAAATCGCCGTCAATTTCATCATCATCTTCTTCGTCTTCATCGTCTTCAAAAGCATAGAAGGGAAGTGCGGCACCGTCATTTTGGTCGAAGTCAACAGGCATAACTTCGAGCTCGTTTTCACTGTACATGGGCTCATCCAGAACCATAGCATTCTCCATTTGGACTTGTTATTTCTTGAAACATAAGGGGAAGTCCATATATCTGTCAACAGGTTTTCGCGTAGTTTTTGATTTTTTTTCGCAAAAAATGTGTTTTTTCCATAGTTTTATAGAAAGATTTTTTCTTAACAAAACGGCTTTACAAAACTCGATTTTTCGTTATAATCAAATCCTGGTTATGACAAGCGATTTCATAATCGGCGCGCCGTGCAAGATCAATGTGCATCTCCGTATTCTCGGAAAACGGGATGATGGATTTCATGATCTGGAAAGCATTTTTATGGCGCTCGATTTTGGCGATACTTTGAGTTTTACTGTTTTGGACACAGAGAACGCTTGCGTTATCAAGATGGACGGCAGGGTGCCGCGGGAGCAAAACCTGATTTTTAAAGCGGTTTCGCTTTTCAGGGAATACACGGGTTTTTCCGCTTCTGTATTAATAGATGTTCAAAAGATGATTCCTTTTGGTTCCGGGCTGGGCGGTGCTTCGTCCGACGCGGCTTCAACATTGAAGGCCCTCAATGTTTTAGGAAATTATCGGTTGGATAATGATGAACTTCATCATTTAGCCCTGCAATTGGGCAGCGATGTTCCTTTTTTCCTTAATTCGGGAACGGCGTTTGTTTCCGGCAGAGGAGAAAAGATTGATCCGGTGAAAACGCCGGATACTATATGGATTGTTCTTGCGAATCCGGGATTTTCAAGCGCTACGGCTGAAGCGTACCGTCTCTTTGACGAACATGGAATCCCTGATGCCGGTCCGGAATTGTCAAAACGTCAATTGATTGACGCGTTGGCGGCGGATCCGTCGGAATGGCCGTATAAGAATGATTTTTTGCCTGTCTTTCTTTCGTGCGGGAAGAAAGACGAAAAAGAGGCGTATCAGAATATTTTCCGGGCTTTTGAGGCATCCGGAGCTTTATTTTCAGGTTTATCCGGAGCAGGATCAACCTGTTTTGGGGTCTATAAAGACCGGAAATCTGCGGAAAAGGCGGTACATGGCTTTCATTTTGCGGGTAGTTTCGTCAAATTGACGTATCCACTTGCGCGTTAGGTATTAGGGTGTTAAAATAATAGCAAATCCTGATCCCAAAAAGGAGCGCGTCGTGGAGATAACTGATATTAGAGTCCGAAAAGTTGCTGGAGAAGGTAAACTAAAGGCTTACGTGACGGTTACATTTGATGACTGCCTGGTTGTTCACAATGTAAAAATTATTGAAGGAAAAAACGGGGTATTTATTGCTATGCCTTCAAGGAAGACGAGGGCAGGGGAGTACAAGGATGTAGCACATCCTATCAATCCTGAGTTCCGAACAGAACTTCAAACGAAGATTTTGGAGAAGTATGACAGTGGGAATGTTCAGGATGATCTTTCCGTAGATTTGTAGTGTGACGAAAGCCGTTAAAAGCGGTTTTAGAGTGTTTAGTCCGCCGGAAACAGCGGTATTTTCGGCTTTAAAAAAAATAAAATCTCTGGTTTTTGAAACTTTTTAAATGCAGAAGTTTCACAGGGGTTGTTTAGGTTAATGAATTGAGAGAAATCTGAAAATGTCAGATTTTTTGATATATTGGGACGTAGGCAAGTGGTAAGCCACCGGGTTTTGGCTCCGGCATGCACAGGTTCGAACCCTGTCGTCCCAGGAATCACGCAAGCTCTGCATTGAGCAAGGCGCTTTAGCGAAGGAGATCGAAAAATGGCTCAAGTTGTATTTGCAGCTAAGAAAAGAACTGATTTCGGTTCAGGAAATACCCGCAGGATGAGAAAAGCCGGCCGCATTCCCGGGGTTATGTACGGCCGTTCCGGTAAGGCTTTATCTATCGATCTTGATGGATTGGAATTTTCTAACGGCATCAAGGGTATTTCTGAAAGTACTATCGTGAAATTGGATGTAGAAGGCGAATCTCACGAAGCTTTTGTAAAGGATACTCAATGGAATATCCGGGACGGATCAATCCTGCATGTGGATTTTTATGAAGTTGAAAGCAGCACTTTGCTCCGGGCAAAAGTGTCGGTGCATGTAAGCGGGAACCCCATCGGCGTTCGTGAAGGCGGTATTCTTGAACTGCCGACTCATGAAGTTGAAGTCGAATGTCTGCCCAGGGATCTTCCCGAACGGATCGATGTGGATATCGCCGACCTGAAAGTCAACCAGTCAATCCACGTTTTTGATCTCAAACTTGGGGATAACGTAAAGATTATTACGAGCGGCGATCAGGTTATCGCGCTGGTCAAGTTTGCCAGGGCTGACTCCGCTTCTTCGGAAGAATCGGCGGAAGGGGCCGCGGAAGCTTCCAAAGCGTAAGCTGTTTCATTTTTTATGTGTGATGATGAGGCCGTTCGTTCCCCGCGGAATGGACGGTTTTTTTTCAGGAAGATGCCTGTGAATAATCCGGATTTTGAAGCGTTATTTGAAAAAGGCCTTGGTTCCTGGCCCGAAAACTCCGTTTTTGTTGCCGCGGTATCCGGCGGCTCGGATTCGGCGGCGATGCTGACGGCTTTGGTCCGCTTAGCAAAAAAGCGGCATTATCACATTTCTTGCCTGCATATCCGGCACAATATCCGCTCAGCCGAAGAAAGCGAAGCGGATACGCGCTTTGTCCGCGGCTTGTGTCAGCGCTTAGAGGTTCCCTGCCGGATTGTGTCGATAAAGCCGGGGAAGATTGCGGAAAGGGCGAAGGAAAAAGGAATCGGGATTGAAGCCGCGGCGCGGGAATACCGGCAGGCGGCGTACAGGCACGAAGTAAAACGGTTGGGCGCCCAAAAAGTTGTTACCGCTCATCATAAAGATGATGTTCTTGAAAATATCCTCATGCGGATTCTCCGCGGTTCCGGTCCCCGCGGTTTGGCTTCCATGCCTTCATCAACTCATCTTGTGCTGAGGCCTTTGCTGCATATTTCCAAAGACCAGATTCTTTCATATCTCGATACGGTAAAGGGATCGTACCAGACCGATCTTTCCAATCGTGATAACCGTTATCTTAGGAATCGTGTCCGCAATGTATTGATTCCGTTTTTGGATGAGCATTTTCCTCATTGGAAAAAAGGCATAGAATCGTTAGGGGAAACGCAGTCTTATATTGCGGACTATGCGGAGGAAGAAGCGCGGAAAGCGGTGAAATGGCAGATTTGCGAAAACGGCGTGGAAAGTACCGGCGGAAATTTTGCCGCGCTTAATCCGGTGATTCAGGAAGAAGCGGTTTTTCAGGGAATCAAAAAACTTTTTGATCATTTTGGTGAAAAAAATGATCAAACCCAGGCCGATGTTCCCCGGCGCTGCAAAGTTCCCAAGCGTTCGGTTTTAAGGCGTTTTTTCAAGAACGGCCGGCAATCGGCGGATTTGGGGAAAATCCGGCTGCAAAAAAACGGCGAAAAACTCCGGATGGTATGTTGGGATGATCCTCTCTCGGTAAAAGGCGGAGCTTTTTGCGCTGAAAAGCCCGGTATTTATCAATTTATGGGATATTCCATCAAAATTGAGGAAAAAATGCATTCAGAACACGGTTTTTTTTGCGAACTTCCGCTAATCTTTCGGTCTCCTTTACCTGGAGAAAAAATATCTTCCGAAGATTTTCGAAAAATGAAGACAAATAAGATAAAAAATAGTATTATTGTAGAGGACATAAACGGTAAAATCGCTTTTCTATGGCTAGATCAATATAATGCAAACATTTTATTATTGAGGGAATGCAAAACGATGTATAAAACTACGGTATGTATTGCTCAATATTCCGGGGGTTTCGATGAACGAAAACAAAAATAGTACTCCGCCCAGACCGGCTGTGAATAACAGCGGGCCTAATCGGTTTGCTTTGGTGTTTTTTCTTTTGATGGTGGGCCTTTTGGTCTTTTATATGTTTAGAAGCGATAATACCGCGATCCAGGAAATACCCTATTCGGTTTTTATCAGCCGCGTTGAACAGCGTCAGGTTGAAGCGGTTAAAATAACCGACAATAATATGATCGAAGGAACTTTCAGGAGCGCCGTTTCCGGAGAACTTCCCCAGCGTTTTAAAACGCGTATCCCTTATGATGATCCCGCTCTTTTGCAGCGTTTGGAAGATCAGGGAATTGCGGTGTCCGGCGCGGTTTCCAATATCAGTCCGCTGCGGTTTCTTTTGGAAATAATTCCTTACGCGGTGTTTATCATATTAATTTGGGTCATGTTCAGGAATATGCAGGGTTCGGGGAATAAGGCGTTTCAATTTGGAAAAAGCCGGGCGAAACGGTATAACGATGACGGTAAAAAGGTAACTTTTGCCGATGTTGCCGGCCAGGAAGAAGCAAAGTACGAGCTGCAGGAAGTGGTATCCTTTTTAAAGAATCCGCAGAAATTTACCAAAATGGGCGCGAAAATTCCTAAAGGCGTTTTGCTTGTGGGAATGCCGGGAACGGGAAAGACGCTTATGGCAAAAGCGGTCGCCGGGGAGGCCGGTGTCGCGTATTTTCACATGTCCGGCTCGGATTTTGTGGAAATGTTTGTCGGCGTCGGCGCGAGCCGGGTCCGCGACCTGTTTGAGCAGGGCCGGAAAAGCGCTCCCTGCATCATTTTTATCGATGAGCTTGACGCGGTGGGAAGAACCCGCGGAGCCGGTTACGGCGGCGGCCACGATGAACGCGAGCAGACGCTGAATCAAATGCTCGTGGAAATGGACGGTTTCGATTCCAAAGACGGCGTGATTATTCTTGCCGCCACGAACCGTCCGGATGTTCTCGATCCCGCTCTTTTGCGTCCGGGCCGCTTTGACCGTCAGGTTGTGGTCGCGATGCCCGATATAAAAGAACGGGAAGCCATCCTCAAAATCCATTCCGGCAAAGTTCCGCTCGATTCCGCGGTAGACCTTGCCCGGATTGCGCGCGCTACGCCCGGGATGAGCGGCGCGGATGTTGCGAACCTTGTGAATGAAGCGGCCCTGTATGCGGCAAGAAAAGATAAGACAACCGTGGAAATGAGCGATTTTGAGGAAGCGCGGGACAAAATCCTCATGGGTGTTGCGCGGAAATCACTTGCCATGAGCGAAAAAGAACGCCGGATGACTGCCGTTCACGAAGCGGGCCACGCCTTGCTCCATTATTTCCTCAAATATTCCGATCCTTTGCATAAAGTAACCATTATTCCGCACGGCAGAGCTTTGGGCGTAACCATGGCCCTGCCCGAGGGCGACATGTACAGCAAAGGCAAGTTCTGGATTCAGGACCGCATTACGATTTCTTACGGCGGCTTGATCGCGGAGAAACTCTTTTATGACGAAACCACAACCGGTGCCTCAAACGATATTAAGCAGGCTACGGAACTTGCCCGCCGTATGGTCTGCGAATGGGGCATGGACGGTGATTTAGGCCCGGTTGCCTATGGCCAGGAAGATGAGCCCATTTTCATTGGAAAGGAAATTGCCCGGCACAAAGATTATTCCGAAGAAACCGCCAAGAAAATTGACGCGGCCGTCAAGAAAATCCTTGATGACAGTCTTAAAACCGCTCAAAACATTTTAAGTGAACACAAGGATAACCTTGAAAAACTGGCGGATGAACTTATTTCCAAGGAAACGCTCCTGGATGATGATGTGAGAACCCTGTTAGACTTGCCGAAACGGGAAGAAGTTTCAGCGGAGTAAAAAAACGCCGCTTTTGCGACGCACGGGTGCCTGTCGCTTTGCGATGACAGGCATGTGTGCGTCAACTCATGCCCAACGGGAATCCGGTATTCCCTCTAATTTTTCTTTCAATCGACTATTCTATCTTTCCCTCCCTTGGATGCAGTACTTTATCATCGGCTTTCATTAGAAGTAAATGCAGCAGCCCTGCCCATAGAACTTGACACAATGTTCCATAAAACTTAAAATATGTACCTATGGAGTTCTCATGAAAAAGTTGTTATTTTCTTTTAGCTTATTTTTGATTTGTACAGTAGCATTTTCATTGGAATTTAGATTTCCTTTTTATGGATTACACCTTAACAATTTTTTAAATACAACAACAAGTGGAACCTACAATAATTCTAAAATAATAGAAATAGAAGAATTTGATAATGTTTTTGGTGCGGGAGTCGGTTTAGGTGTTGATTTTGTTTTTGATAATCGTAGTTTCTGGTGGGGGGATGGAATATTTGTTAGGGTAAATGGATTGATTCCCTATTACATGAATACATCAGATGTTAAGATAAAAAGCATAATTGGTGGTATGAATGCGAATGATTCATCAACAAATATTTCAAATAGTTTTACATTTGAATTAGCTGTAGGTAGTTTTTTGTTATTAAGAAAAAATAAAACAATTGAAATCCCCCTTTATTTGGGTTTTATATTTCCTCGTGTTTCATTTATTGATAAAAAAAATGCTACATTAGGAAAAGAAGGCGTTGCTGATTTTGGCATACTATTGGACTGTGGATTAAACTGGAATGTAAGTAACAATTTGTATTTATTTTTAGGAGCAAGATATAATATTGGTATTGCGTTCGGTGGCTATAAAGACGCAAAATTGCCTGCTGGTGTTGAGATTTTGGATTTTATGTTTCCCTCTCAAACTGTTGGTGGTTATTTAGGCGTAGGTTACAAATATAGGTGACGCCGGAGAGTCTATGATAAAAGTCAAGCACTTTCTAAAAGAAGTTTTCTTTTGTTAAGGAACTTTTGATATAGGCGAAGTTTAATCTCATGTTTGAGTGCGTCTCTGCCATAATGATATTCTCCCTTCTTCAGCGTTTGATACATCTCGGCCAATACTTCTCGCCGCAAGCCCATTCATACCAGCCCGGCTTTCTTGTATTCAGACAACCCCTTCTTCAATTAATTTGGAGAACTTGGAGGCAGAATCAAGGGTTCAGAACATTGCAGAGAGAATGAAAATTATATTACCGCATTAAGCAGAAAGCCGGTAAATTATGAAAATTAATAGTTTACATTTTCAGATAAAATATTAATCTTTTATGTGTTTTGTATGATAATACTATTAATCAGGAGAGAAAAATGAAAATCACGGTAAACTTATCAAAAGGCGTCTTAATTGCCGGCAACTAAAAATGGCCGATAACCTGCAAAGAAAGAACCCTTAAAGAGGGAACAAGAAGAAACCATGAAGTAGTCTATTCTATTCCGGATGGCTTGCCTTATGACCCAAAACCTTTTCCGAAGGGTGTTTGGAATATTACATCGATTGAATGGAACACAGCAAGACTTATTGATAGAAAAGAAATCTGGAAATTTGATGTGTATGAGTATGGTATTGTCAAAATCCGTACCAACGCATGGCAAATGGTAAACGTATGGGAACTTGACCAAGACGGCGATTATTTAAGGGAAACGGAAAGGCTGGTTAAAGATTCGGGCTATTTAATCCACTATTCGGAAAACAGTACTCCTTTGGGCTGTATACGCGCCGAAAAACAAGAAGACATAAGGAATATTGCAAGACTTCTGCATGAAGCATTTGATAGGGGCGAAACTGTCCAACTGGAGGTTATATAATTTTGCCAATGTTCAGGTAAGGAGAATTTGAAGGGAACCCCGGTCCGGTGTCAATGCGCCGGGTCTTGGTGTTTATGCTTGTAGGAGCCTCTATACGGGTTGTTTGTCGGCGTTATCTTTTTCGCCTTTGAAAAGATTGGACAACATACATTCTCAGCACTGTGTGCCTTTTAGGTGCGTTGCGGTTCTTTTGCGGTGATTGAAACCCTTGTAAAACTGTAGTATACCTTTTTATAAATAAAGGTTAACGAAGATGAATCTGTTTCAGCTTTTTAAAAATATTGCTCCTTATGTCCGTCCTTACAAATGGCTTGTCGTGCTGGCTTTGGTGCTCACATCTATCGGGGCCTTAACAGCGCAGGTCAACGCCTATGTACTGCAATACACTGTGAATAATATCGCGTTTCTTGTTGAACAGCACAAAGCCTTACGCGACGGTTTGCATATTGTTGCGGTCATCTCTGTCATTCTGTTGAGCAAAGAACTTGTCAATATTTTCATCTCATTTGGGCAGAAATTTTTCGGCGAAAAAATTCGGATTATGATCTCGCAGGATCTTGCCCAAAAAATAATCGAAAAGATATTAACGTTCAGGATGGCGTTTTTTACCGCCGATGAAAGCGGTTCCGGCAAGCTGCAAACCCGTATCGATCAGGGCGTTTCCAGCCTGACCCGCACCGTGCAGAGTTTTTTCATTGATATTTTTCCGCTGTTTACATCGGCTGTTGTGGCGCTTATCGGTATGTTCAACGCGAATGTCTATGTCGGGCTTGTGGGTCTCTGCATCGTGCCGATTTACTTTTTTATCAGCCGGAAACAGGCGCAGAAGCTCAAAGGCTGGCGGCGGAAAATCCGCGGTTACCGCGAGAATAAATCCGGGGGAATCATCAATATTCTGGAATCGATCAGCGTTATAAAATCGTTTAACCGTGAAGATATTGAGGCTGAAAAACAGCTTGCCCTGCAAACGGTCCTTACCGATACGCAGATGCGTACCCGCTCAACCAATTTTAAATTCGACGGGCTTAAAAGTTTTACCGAACAATTCGGCGTGGTTATCATCATCATTTTGACGGCGTATCTTGTACTCATCGGGCAGATGCAGATTGGCGCGATCATGCTACATATCATGCTGTTCAGCAATGTTACCGCGCCAATCCGGCAGCTTCATCGTATTTACGATGATATCAATGATGCCCTGATTTATGCCGAAGGTTTTTTTGATATTATGCATTCGGACAACGAGACGGAGCAGTCAGGATCTTATCGTCCCGAAAAAATTATCGGGAACTTTGAGCTTAAAAATGTTGATTTTTCCTATCCCAACGGAACACAGGCGCTGTTCGGTGTGAACATGATTATTCCATCGAATAAAATATCGGCCCTCGTGGGGCTTTCCGGCGCGGGAAAAAGTACGATTATCAACCTGCTCGATAAATTCTACGAACCTTCCGCGGGCGAGATTCTTCTTGACGGTGTGCCGCTGCGTGATTATGATACCAAATTTCTGCGGGAAAACATCGGACTTGTTCTGCAAAAAAATCATATTTTCAGCGGAACCATAGCGGAAAATATCTTCTACGGTAAACCCAACGCTTCTTATGAAGAAATGATCGAAGCGGCGAAACAGGCCTATATTCACGAACAGATACTTTCACTGCCCGATGGCTATGAATCATCAGCCTTATTGCTGTCAGGCGGTCAACAGCAGCGGATTGCCATTGCCCGCATGTTCCTGAAAAAACCGCCCATCATCTTCCTTGATGAGCCGACCGCAAGCCTTGATGCCATTGCCACAGAGCAGATAAAAAACAGCCTTGACGCCATCAAAAAGAACCGCACCGTGATTATGATCTCTCACAGTATTTCCCAATTTATCGATTCGGAATTGATCTATGTAATGAAAAACGGACATGTGGTAGAACAGGGGACACACGAAGAAGTTTACCGTCAAGAGGGAGCCTACAAAGAGATATTTGACGCCGCCGCCCGCAGTTTAAATGTTGAAAAGATTAATGACACCATTGAAGATAACGAGTGATGGAGCCTGTCAGAAATGAGAAGTGGACAAAGTGCGTGAATATCAAAGAGAGTTGGAAAATTTGGAAGAAGCGATAAAAA
>DBDH01000099.1:97021-97145 GCA_002293455.1 Treponema sp. UBA937 | reverse complement strand
GCCACTTCAATCCTCCGGTATATGTACGGTTTTATTATGCGTCTTGCTTTAGTATATCACAAAAAAAAGTTTTTTAACTAGGCGGAAATAGGTTTCTATTAAAAGAGGCTGTTGCAAAACTCCA
>DBDH01000099.1:89979-96992 GCA_002293455.1 Treponema sp. UBA937 | reverse complement strand
AAATGCAGGAGCTTGGGCAAAACTAACCGAGTTTTGCAACAAGCTCAAAAGTCCGCTATTTTCATTCTGGTTTTTTTACGGTATAATATTGTTATGTCTATACTTGACCGGCTTGGTGATGTTATAAAAAGTTATCTTAATGATGAAGATGAACGGATTTTCGGGAAATCCCGAAACAATAGTTTTCGCGGCGACCCGGATTTGAATGCCGCCTATGATGAACTTGATGATTACCTTAATGAAGGGAAAGAGTGGACATCATCATGGAGCGATGAAGCGCATGACCGCAAAAATGATAAAAAAACGGATAATTCCCGAAGCAGTAGTGCTTATGCCGATCATCTGAAAGAAGAATTCGCCAGAAGGCAGGCAGAAAGAGAGGCTCAGCGCAAAGCGGAGAGAGCTCAAGCAAGTCCTAAAATACCGGAAACGCTCCGCAAGGATTTTGCCGAGCTTGGCATTAACTTTGGTTCCAGTCTTGCCGAATGCAAGGCGTCGTATAAAAAACTGCTCAAGAAACATCACCCCGACCGTCACGCAGGCCACGAAGGAAACATGAAAAAAGCAACCGAAAAATCTTCCCGCATCAATGTTTCGTATCGAAGAATCGAGGCGTGGTACGAAACGGGAAAAATCGATTGATAACTGGATGACTATGCTTCTTCCGTTTCATCGGAATCGGCAATATTGAATTCCGCCAGTTTTCTGTGCAGCGTTTTCCGGCCTATATTAAGGATTTCAGCCGTTTTGCTTTTGTTTCCCTTTTGGGCGGAAAGCGTATCCATAATGATGATTTTTTCAGATTCGGCAAGGCTTGTTCCCATGTGGATTTTTATCCAGCCTTCATCGGAATTGTTCCGCAGAGTTGGAGGAAGATCATTCAGCGTGATGATGTTTCCTTTGCACATAACAACAGCGCTTTCAATACAGTTCCGGAGTTCCCTGACATTTCCCGGCCAGCCGTATGAATACAGCGCGGCGCGGCAGCGCTCATCGATATGTTCAATGGTCTTGCCGTTCTCATCGGCAAACTCTTTCATGAAAGACGCGATAAACAAGGGGATATCGTCTTTACGCTCGCGCAGGGGCGGGACTTCGATGTTTACTACATTGAGGCGGTAATACAAATCTTCGCGGAAAGTTCCCTTCTCAATTTCTTCCTTCAGGTTTTTGTTGGTAGCGGCAACCAGGCGGACATCCACTTCGAGCGTTTCTTCCCCCCCTACCCTTTCAAATTTTCTTTCCTGCAAAACCCGAAGAAGTTTGATCTGGATGTTCTGATCGATCTCGCCGATTTCATCGAGGAAAAGCGTGCCTTCATTGGCAAGTTCGAAGCGTCCGCGTTTTCTGGCACTTGCTCCGGTAAAAGCTCCTTTTTCATGGCCGAACAATTCGCTTTCCAAAAGGCTTGATGCCAAGGCCGCGCAGTGAACTTTTATCAACGCCTTGTTCTTTCTGGGAGACATTTCGTGAACCGCGTCCGCCACAAGTTCCTTGCCGACGCCGGATTCCCCTGTAATCAGCACCGATGCTTTTGTGGGAGCAACGCGGCTGATGGTATCGAAGACTTTCATCATGGGAGCGCTTGTTCCTATCATCGTTTTGAATTGACGGCTCCGTTCGAGTTCTTCTTCCAGGCGTTTATGCCGTATGGCCAGTTCCCTGTTTTGGAGCGCGCGTTTAACGAGCAGGGACAGCCGGTCCAGATTGAGGGGTTTCGTTAAAAAATCATAAGCTCCGTTTCTCATGGCTTCTACGGCATTTTCGACCGTACCATGACCGGTTAAAACAATGACAGGCACTCCGGGACTTTCCATGCCGATGCGTTTTAATAATTCTTCGCCGCTCAAGCCGGGCATTTTAAGGTCCGTAATAACAAGATCGATATCGCCTTTTTCAAAACGCTTCCAGCCTTCATTACCGTCGGCGGCGGTTTCGACATCGTACTTATCCATCCGCAAAGACGCGGCGAGTCCGTCCCGGATATTTTTTTCGTCATCAACTACAAGAAGTTTAAAATTCATGCGCCTCCTCCGTAGGGAATAAGCCTGGTATCTTTTTGTGGAACAGGGAGCGTTATAGAAAAACAGGTTCCTTCATTTATTTTCGACTTAACGCTTATTTCCCCCTGATGTTCCCGGATGATTTTAAAAACGAGCGTAAGCCCCAATCCCGAACCGCTTTCCTTTGTCGTAAAATAAGGTTCAAAAATTTTTGAAAGATTTTCTTCGGGAATGCCGGCGCCGTTGTCGCATACTTTGATACAAACATTATTGTCAACTACAGAAGTGTTGATTGATAACAGTCCGCCGCGGGGCATGGCCGCCATCGCGTTTTTTATAAGATTCAATAAAGCCTGTTTCAAGAAACGTTCATCAATGTTGATGAGCGGCAAAGCGGCGGATAACTGCAAGTTGAGCGTAATATGCGCTTCATTCAATTCAAACCGGACAAAATCAGAGAGCTCCTGAATGAGCGTGTTTACATCCCTTTCGCGGAATTCCATATTCATGGGACGGACGGCAAAAAGAAAATCTACAACGATTTTGTTCAGCCGGTCTATTTCTTCGTTCACAACTCCAAGATACTGATTAAGCAAATCAAAAGATTCTTTCATCCGCGTATCATCAGCAGGAACTTTCTTCCGTTTGATTTCTTCTTTAAAAAAATCCATTCCGTTTGAAATAGTTTTTTGAATAAGCTGTATATGAATAGAAATTGATCCCAGAGGATTTTTTATTTCATGGGCAACTCCCGCCGCAAGAGTCGTAAGGCTCGCAAGGTTTTCAGCCCTTCGGAGCTGCGCTTCCCTGGACCGTTTTTCTGTAATATCATCCAAATGAATCAAAGAACCTGTAACATGTTTATGTTTTACCAAAGGCATGATACTGACGCTTATCAGGCGCTGGATTCCTTTTATGTCTAAATCAAATTCACGGTCTTCGACACGGCCGCTGTTCATCAAGGTTTCTTTGAGAAAATCCGCCATCTTGTCGTCGCGGATGAGGGTCCAGACCGGCTGGATTCCCGCGTCAATATGCCCGGTATGCAAAAGACGCTCGCCGAATTTATTCACCAAAACAATAGCATGATTTTCATCGCATACAAGAATGCCTTCCGCAAGTGAATCGAGTACGGCTTCAAGGCGTTCATTTTCATCGGCAGTGTGTATAAAAAGCGCTTCGATCTGTTCGTGGGTAAGTTTTGGAAGTATCTTTAAAGCGCGTTCAATAAACTGCCTCATAGAACTTCCTTGATCGACCTTGAAGCAAGCGTTTCTTTTAATTCGATGAAAAGCCTTTCGAGAGCCGCGCCGGGATTTTGGTTAAAAGTTGAAACGCCCGTTTCGGCGTCTTTTAGTTTTTTCCCCCAGACCGACGCAAGGGCGCTCACTCCCGGAATGTTTCCGTATTCTTTCATAACGCCGGAAATAATTTCCGTTTGATATTTTAAAAATACGGGAAACATGCTTCTCACTTCAAAATTATTTCCGCCCTTCATCACCGTTGATATGATGGTTTTTGTGTCCGTTGAGGGACGGCCCGGACCTTGGGATTCCGAAATAGGCGCCGAATATTTTCCCAGGGAAAGAATATATTCGGGGATTTCATTGACTCCATTTCGGCGAAGATTGACAAGTGCCGACGCCGCGATGCTTGCGGCAAAATAAGAGGCTAAAGGAAGTAAATCATTGCTTTGAGTCGGAAGAAAAGAATCCAGATAATCCGTGATTCTGTTTCCCGATTTTTTAACCGTGTTTATTTCTTCCGCGCGGAAAACCCGGCGGATCACTTCACGTTCTGTTTGTTCGTCCCTTTGCGAAAAACGGTAGGGACGAAGCCTTGAAAGCAAGGTGGGAAGAATCGCTCCCGGAAACGATGTAATAAGGATGATCGAAAAATATTCCGGCGGCTCTTCCAAAATTTTAAGAAGTGAATTGGAAGACGCGTCCTGCATGGCATCGGCTTGTTCGATAATCAATACTTTTCGTTTTCCGGCGGGAGAAAGGCGGCTCCACGCGGAAGCCCTCCGGATCTGTGCCGCCGGAACGGTGTTTGTAATGCCGTCGTTTTCCAACTTGTACGCTTTCGCGGCAATCGACGCGGGCAGTTTTTCAAGAGCGGCTTTATCTTTTTCATTTAACGGAGAAGACGCGGCAAGCTGCTGAAAATCATCTAAATCTTCCGTTAATTTTATAATCGTTTCATTTAGTTTATTGATCTTAGAATCATCTTCCCAAAGGATGGGATTAAAACGGGCAAGCAGTTTCTGCACGGAACGGATGAACAAATGGCGGGAAGCCGCGCTGTTTTGATTCCGCAAAAAAGTATCGGCGGAAGCGGCGATTTCAGCGGAAAAATTTCTTCCACCCATAATGATTAAATCGGGATGAGACAAAAGCCGGTGCTGTCCGCAATCGCGGCATTCACAGTTCCAGGGAGCGAGGGAATTTTGACAGGAAAGAATCCGCGCCAATTCCAAAGCCGCGGTTCCTTTGCCTGAACTTGGCGGACCGGAAAACAAGACAGAAGGCGCGAGCCTTTCTGTTTCAATATCTTTCCTTATCTGATTTACCGCATCCTGATTTAAAACATTTTCAAACACAGCTGCCTATGCTCCCGTCGCTTCAAAAAATGATGATTGAACATTTGTTACCAAAGGCAGCAGCAATTCCGCGGCAATACTGTTCTGAAAAATCGGCGTTGGATCGAAAAGAGGCTGAACCGCGAGGATAAAAAGAATCAAACAGATTAATACAAAACCTTCGAGAACGCCGAAAAGCATTCCAAGGAAACGATCCAGACGATGCAGATTAATCCCGTTGATGATGTCCTTTAACAAAAATTCCACAAGCCTGATAAGCAAAAACACGATGAGAAAAATCGCGGCAAAAGCGAGCACTTCGGGAAGCACTTTCATGTCAATCCATTTTTCTCTGATAAAAGCCGCGCCGTTTTGATAGAACAGAACGGCCGCCAAAATTCCAAGCACCACCGATGCCATGGACATAATTTCATCAACAAAACCTCTTAAGGCGCAGCGTATAACAAGAATCAACATAAGAACCGCGCACACGATATCAAAAGCAGCAATGGTCACCCTCATCTCCTATCTATTGTTTTTCCAAACATAATTTAATGTATTCCGAAATAAAAAGAGCCGCGTCTTTTTTCCCCATGTTTTCAGACGCTTGTTTCATAACGGCATATTTTTCTTTATCATCCCAGATTGATGAAATGACTTCGTACAATTTTGCGGGATTTCTGTCTTCGTTATTTAAAACAACAGCGGCTCCTGCCTTTTCAAAAATCCGCGCGTTTTCCACCTGGTCTCCGCGCGTACCAGAACCGGAGAGCGGAATCAGCACCATCGGTTTGCCTAAAGCGGACGATTCCCAAACGGTTCCCGCGCCGCTTCTTCCCACAATAATATCGGCAGCAGCCAACACATCGGGCATTTCATCTTTAATATACTGATACGGGAAATAATGTTCGCGGGAAACGGCATCACCATGATTCACGCCGCATTGATGAATCACGTTAAAATCTTTTGTAAGACGCGGCAAAGCTCCGCGGATAAGCTCATTGATTTCGAGCGCGCCCTGGCTTCCGCCAAGAACCAGTACTATTGGAAGATTATTGGTAATTCCCGCAAACGCGCGTCCCTTCGCGGCATCCGCTGCGTGGAATTCTTTTCTCACAGGATTCCCGGCAGCCTGCGCCTTGGACCGGTACTTTTCCGGAAGCATCGATATGGTTTCTTCGTAAGCGGTAAAAACAACATCCGATACGCCAAGATTGAGCTTTGTCGCGAGTCCCGGACTAACATCAGACTCATGGGAAAAAACGGGAATGCCTAAAGACCGGGCCGCCATACAGGGAGGAACGCTGACAAAACCGCCTTTGGAAAAAAGCAATGCCGGTTTTTCTTTTTTTAAAATCTGCCGGGCTTTTAGAAAACCCGCAAGTATCTTAAAAATATCCAGGAAGTTCCGAAACGAAACATACCTTCTTAATTTTCCCGCTGGAATGCCGTAAAAAGAAATTCCCGCCGATTCAACAATAGACCGATCCATGCCATCTTTGGATCCGATCCAAAAAACCGAACAAGGGAATACGTCATGTAAACGTGATATAACCGCCAAACCCGGATAAATATGTCCGCCGGTGCCGCCGCCTGTAAAGGCTATCTTCTTCATAGGATAAAAATAGCAAACTTTCAGGCTTTCCGCAATGGTGAAAAGAATCTATACGAAAAACAGGAGCATCAGAATGTTTTGTCAGTTCATCAGAATTTCACCGCTTGATGAAAGTATTTTGCTTGGGCTTCTTTTTTTTTAATGTTTCATATTCACTCTTCGTTAAAGGTCTGCCGAGGGTTTGAGATAGCTCTATTGCTTTTCGGTTATCGTATTGCAGAATGTCAGGATTTGTATTTACAAGGATTAAGTTTTTAGCCATTGTTTTTTCCTTTCAAATAGGTATTTATCAAGGCTTTGCTCGCTTTTGTATCAAAATACAAACGATTCCCGAATAGAATCTGGGCTCCGTATTTCTCCACATAATGATCAACCAATATTGTTTTGCTGTCAAAAACCACAAAACCTTCAAATCCAGCATCAAGAGAATCTTGAGCAACGTAAGCAAAAAGCGTGCCTGCAACATTGTCTATCTTTTTCTGCTTGCCGATGTTTTCAGGAGCCAACTCTATACGGTATATAATGTTATATAATGAACTGGGAACTTCCTCAAACTCCACCAAACCTTGTATTGATTCATTTTCTATATAAGCTATTTTTTGTGAAATAGCGCCAAAAGATTTATCCCAATCAAATTTCCAACCATCTTTTTTGAGCTGTTTTGCTGTAGATAATACAACATTTATGGACAACAACTGCATATAAATATTTTACTATATGCAGTATTTTTATTCAACGGCAAATAAAAGTACTGTCAAGTGAAAGTAGAAGAACAAAGCGTATTGAATAAAAGGGCAGCGCTGATTAAGTCTCG
>DBDH01000099.1:7094-89946 GCA_002293455.1 Treponema sp. UBA937 | reverse complement strand
CGATGCATAAATCAGTGTTACCAAAGTAATTTACACAGAGGATCATTATCGATCTGTACAGAGATTGCTGTCCGGTTAATCAATAGCTAATTGCCGGAATGAGCAGTACAACACTTCCCGCGCCGCGCCGATTGATGGTATACTTTACATCTCATGAATCTTGAAGCTTTTATTCTTGGGTGCGGAGGGATGGTTCCCCTTCCGTACCGGCATTTGACATCCGTACTATTGCGCCGGGAAGGTGAATTATTTCTGTTTGACGGCGGAGAAGGAACCCAGGTATCCCTGCGGAAATTGAATCTGAAATGGAAAAAAATATCCGCCATTTTTGTCAGCCACACTCATGCCGATCACGTGACGGGGCTGCCCGGCATCCTCATGCTTTCATCCCAGGTGGACAGAGACGACCCCCTCACGATTGTGGGACCGCCCCGCATTGCCGAATATATCGAAAGCAGCCGCAGAGTCCTTGATATGTATATCAATTATGAAATCATTGTAAAAGAGATTAATGAACCCGGTATTGTTTACGAAGGCGATGGGTTTCATATCCGCGCTTTTCCGCTGCGTCACACAAAACCCTGCGTAGGCTACGCTTTTGAAGAAGACGGCCGTCCCGGAATGTTTCATCCTGAAAAAGCCGAGGCCTTAGGAGTGCCGCGCGGACCGCTTTGGTCAAAACTGCAGGCCGGCGAAAAAGTCTTATCATCGGATGGGAAGGAAATATCGCCGGAAGAGGTTCTGGGCACTCCACGAACGGGAAGAAAGTTTTCTTATGTAACCGATACGCTTGCCTTCCCGGAAATTGTTCCCGAAGTGAAAGATTCCGATCTCTTTGTCTGTGAAGGCATGTTTGAACACGATTTGCTGGAAAGCGCAATCGAGAAAAAACACATGACGGCGGTTCAGGCGGCTCATCTGGCAAAAGAAGCCGCAGTGAAAAAACTCGCCCTTATCCATTACAGCCCAAGGTACACCGAATATAATTTAAAGCAGATGCTCAAGGAAGCGGAGAAAATATTTCCCGAAACCGTTCTTTCCAAAGACCGGATGGTGTTTCCGATTGAGTATGTTGATTAAGGAAAGAGGTGCTGAATGAGCCGTCAAGTTCCAGCAGACAAAGGTCATGATAGAATATATACTTTTACAGGGGAAAAGTATGAATTTTTTTGAATTACGAACATTAATAAAAAACGAATCAAAAAAAGGAGCCTTTATTGATTCATCTGATCAAATACAAAATATTATTTTTGGTCTCAATAAGAAGGTGCTTGTTCCCATCATTACTGAAATAGGATCTATTCCAGAGGATATTGAGCATGATTCAAGTGAAGAAAAATTATACTCGAAAGTATCAGATATCGTTTTAGCAAAATGCTTTCAGGAATTAGGTTTACAATCTTCGGTTAATAAAGAACGTGCTAATTGCGCTGATGTTATCGCAAGAAGCTGCTTCCATAATTATTCATTGATAGGGGACGCAAAATCGTTTCGCTTAAGCAGGACCGCAAAAAACCAGAAAGATTTTAAAGTAAAATCGATGGCTGATTGGAAAGGCGATCATGATTATTCGGTACTGGTTTGTCCGTATTATCAATATCCGAAATCGAAAAGTCAAATTTATGGACAGGCTTTAAATGATAATATTACACTTTTTTCTTGGGAGTATCTTTCAATCTTATTAGAAAATGATATTGTGGAAAAGGAAACTATCAATCTGGCAAACTTATGGAATATGAGTCATATATTATCTGTTAACATACCTATTTCTGATAAGAATAATTGTTTTCTTATTGATCAAGATGAAATGATTAGGCTATATCTCAATGTAACAGAAACTCAGTTTAAGAACTATTTTAGCAGATATAAAGGTAACATCATTTCAAGAGGTGAAACAGAAATAAAATATTGGGAAGATAAAATACAAAAAATTAATCGCTACACAAGAGAACAAGCAATTGAGGAATTAATCACATCATTAAAATTACATGAAAAAATTTCGTCAATAAAAAAATATATTTCTTCTCTACAGAGATAAGTGGGAAAAGATATGTATAGATTAAATACCCTTCATAAGGGTGATTCAATTCAATTAATAAAAGATGTTGATGACAACGCTGTTGATTTAATTGCAAGCGACATTCCCTATGGTATTGGAGTTGATGAATGGGATGTCTTACATAACAATACCAATAGTGCGTTTCTCGGTTCAAGTCCGGCTCAAGAGAAAGCCGGTGCTGTATTTAAAAAGAGAGGCAAGCCTCTAAATGGATGGTCAGAGGCTGATAAATTGATACCTAAACAATATTATGATTGGGTTAGCTCATGGGCGAAAGAATGGTTTCGGATATTAAAACCCGGAGGAAATGTTTTTGTTTTTGCGGGGAGGCGTTTGGCTCATCGCTGTGTGTGTGCGTTTGAAGATTCAGGCTTCACGTATAAAGATATGATTGGCTGGGAAAAAGAACGCGCAGCACACAGAGCGCAAAGAATCAGTGTTGTGTTTGAAAGAAGAAATGATCGTATTTCCGCTGACAAATGGATTGGTTGGAAGATCGGAAATTTGCGTCCGGTTTTTGAACCAATATTATGGTTTTCAAAACCTTACAAAATCGGCGGGACAATAGCGGATAATGTTTTACAATACAATCTTGGAGCCTTCAATGAAACAATACTTAAGAAGTATGGCCAAAAGCCGGATAATATTTTTCATGTACAGTCTCAACAAGATGACAGCGGATTACATCCAACTCAAAAACCATTAATGCTCATGCAGCTGCTCATTGAATTAACCACAGTTGAATCGCAGCTTATATGTGATCCTTTTTGCGGAAGCGGAACAACGTTAATAGCTGCATTACGGCTTAATAGAAAGTATATTGGATTTGAGAAAGAAGAGAAGTATTATAACATTGCTTTAGACAGAATAAACAAGGAAGCATATGAATTGAAAAATATGCTTTTTTAGGATTTACCAATCATAAAAATTGGCGATATCTCTCGCCTTTTCAATATCTGCTTGTTGGGTACTGTTGAATATATTCAACAGTTTGTCAACAGACAGAAAAAAATCAATCAAGAGGAAATGTATTTTTACATTATTCGTTCCAATAATGTAAAAATACTTGCTTTTGCTCATTTTTAACGATATGATTATGGTATGGAAAGACTTATTGAGGGGGATTTACTCCTTTGGAAAAATACCCCCGCCAGAATGCCGCTCATCTTGCTTGGAGCGAGACAGGTTGGGAAAACATACACCGTTTTTCAGTTCGGCAAGACTCATTATCAAGATGTAATTGTTTTTAATTTTGAGAACAATAATCCCCTTAAAGCCATTTTTGAGCAGGATGCTGAGCCTGCAAGAATTATTTCAGAGCTTGAAAAGTATTCGCTCAAATCGATAACGCCTGATGTGTTGATTTTCTTTGACGAAATTCAGGCTTGTCCAAAAGCATTAGCATCTCTCAAATACTTTAGCGAAAAAGCCCCGCTCTTTAATATCATCGCGGCGGGAAGTCTTCTTGGCATTGCCGTAAACCGTGAAGGCTTTTCTTTCCCCGTAGGCAAGGTTGAACGGCTCACAATGTATCCGATGAATTTTGAAGAATTCCTGCTTGCCCTTGGAGAAAAGACGCTTGCCGAAAATATCAAAGACGCTTACGAGAGCAACACCCCTTTGCCGCAAAACATTCACACTATGGCGATGAATCTATACGACACGTATCTTGTAACAGGCGGGATGCCGAAAGCGGTTTTGGAATATATCGAAAAGAAAGATTTTGAGTTTGTCAGAATCATTCAGCGGAATATTCTTGCGGATTATGAAAGCGATATGATTAAATACGCCTCTGTTTCCGAAAGCGTAAAAATTCGCGCTGTGTATGGCAGCATTCCTTCTCAGCTTGCAAGGGAAAACCGGAAATTCCAATACAGCATTATAGGAAGTAACGTACGGGCGGCTTCTTATGAGGCAGGGATTCAATGGTTAACAGACGCGGGTTTAATCTACAAATGCGGTAAAACGAACGAAGGGAAAATTCCATTAAAAAGCTATGTTGATTTATTGTCGTATAAAATATATATGAATGATGCGGGCTTGTTAAACTGCTTTTCAGATACACCGCCCTCTCTGGTATTGTCCGGGAATTTCGGCGGCGAAGCAAAAGGAGCGGTTACCGAAAACTACATTATGCAGCAGCTTGTATTCAATGGCTTGCTACCCTATTACTGGGAATCGCGGGGCAAAGCTGAAATCGATTTTGTTCTGCAATTGGACAGCGGCGCTATTGTTCCGCTGGAAGCAAAATCTTCAATTCATACGAAATCAAAGAGCTTGGCTGTCTTTGTGAATAAGTACGGCATCAATACATCAATCCGTGTGTCGGCAAAAAACTTCGGCTTTGAAAACAATATAAAATCCGTCCCTTTATACTCGGCGTTTTGTATTAAGTGATTGTTGCAGACAGGGCAGATTATCCATTCGGCTTTGCTCACAATATCAGCTTCATTTTTTTGAACGCTTGTGTTCAGGATGGTCTATCTCAAACATCGGTATTGACAGAGCAAAAATAACTACGGCTCGCTTCTCTATGGAATTCTTTTCTGTGCTTTGTTAAAATACACTCAATGGATTTACCAACATGATTGAAGTAAACGGACTGACAAAACAATACGGTTCTTTTCAGGCGGTAAAAGGCGTATCTTTTTCTGTCGGGAAAGATCAGGTTTTGGGATTTCTGGGGCCTAACGGCGCTGGAAAAACCACCATCATGAAAGTGCTTACGGGCTGTCATTTTCCATCATCGGGAAATGTTTTGATTGACGGCTTTTCGGCGGAAGAAGACCGGGAGGAAATAAAGCAGAGAATAGGCTATCTTCCGGAAAATGTTCCCATCTACGGGGAATTGACTCCTTGGGAATATTTAGGCTTTATCTCTGAATCCCGGCTCATTCCGAAAAACAAGCGGCGCGGAAATATCGACTGGGCTTTGAACCGCTGCGGTTTAAGCGGTGTTTCTCACAAACGGTCTGAAACGCTCTCAAAGGGATACAGGCAGCGTCTTGGATTGGCGCAAGCCATTCTTCACGATCCCCCTATTCTCATTCTCGATGAACCCACTACCGGCCTTGACCCGAATCAGATTATCGAAATACGAAAATTGATTACAGAACTGGGAAAAAGTAAAACCGTTATTCTTTCGACTCACATTTTACAGGAAGTTGAAGCCGTATGTTCCAAGGTACTTATTCTTAACGAAGGAAGCATTGCCGCCCAAGGCACGCCGGATGAAATTGCCCGTTCCATGAAAGGAAGCGATTCCTGGGAACTGCTTCTTAAAGCCGCGGACAGAAAAAGCATCACCGCAAAAATTCGCGCGCTGGGAAAGAACGCGGAATTAAGTTCGATAGAAGATCAAGGAAATCAAATCTATTTTGTCTCTATTGGTTTTCTTGATGCAAAAGAAGATACTCTTGACGGCGAAAAAATATTTGATTGGGCGGTCAACGCGTCATTCAAAATACTTTCCATGCAAAGAAAGACGATGAGCATTGAAGATATTTTTGTAAAACTTACAAACGAAAAATCATAAAACTGTCAGTATGAGGCGGAACATTTATCGTGCTTTAATATAGTTCCAAAAAACCGCCGGACGCCTTCTTCCTTTTTCTGTAAATACACCATATAATCAAAACAGGAGAAATAGCTATGAACGAATATGAGATTCTGCTTCTTTGGGATGATGATGCTCGTGTTTGGATAGCGCAAAACGATGAGATACCTCTCGTGCTTGAAAATGGATCGCTTGATTTACTCATAGAACAAGTGAGGTTGGCGGCGCCGGAAATCCTGGAACTGAATGGTAAAGAATATCATGAAGTGTATCTTAATTTCATTACCAAGCGCAGATCCAAGGTGATTGCATAATGACGGAATATGAAAAAAAGGTCCGTGAAATCTTATCCGAAAACGGGTGCTATTTTTTAAGACACGGCAAGGGAGATCACGATATGTGGTTTAGCCCAAAGAACAACAATAGTTTTCCCGTAGCTGTCAAAATTAAATCAAGACACACTGCCAATGCTATCATGAAACAAGCAGGAGTAAAACACCATTTTTAGGTAAATCCTCAAACCAGGAAAACGAAGAAGGAGACGCGGAATGATACCCTTGCCTCGGCGGGCTTTTGCTTTAGCAAAAAAAGAATTATTCGTTTTCAGTATAACGCCGGCTGTTTACGGCATAGCGGTTTTTTTTCTTGCCTTTGTTTCGGTCTGGTTTTTTTATGTACAGCATTTCTTTGCCTTGGACACCGCCGACTTCCGCCCGTTTTTTTCGGTGTTCCCCTTAGTATTTGTTTTTGTCATCCCCGTTATCACGATGAAAAGCTGGGCGGAAGAATATAAAACAGGCACGGCGGAAATTCTTATTACCATGCCGTTTTCCGAATGGGATTTAGTCTTGGGAAAATTCTTTTCATCTTTCGGCGCGCTCTTGGCAATGATTCTCTTAACGCTTCCTGTTCCTTTAAGCCTTTTATCATTGGGAACGTTTGAAGGGGGAATCATCATCACCGAATACGCGGGGATTATTTTACTCGGAGCGTCCGGTACGGCGCTGGGTATTCTCTTATCAAGCGTGTCAAAAAATCAAGCCGCTTCGTTCTTAGGAACATTGCTTGTTCTTTTGCTTGTCGTGTTTGTTTCGGATTTAAGCCGGATATTTAATCTGCCCGGCGCGGCGGCGGATTTCTTTAATTTTATTTCTCTGTCTTTTCATTTTGAAAGTTTTTCCAAAGGACTTTTTGATTCGCGGGACGCGGCTTTCTTTTTAATTACAACATTCTTATGGTTGTTTCTCAACACCAGAGTAATCTTGTTTAAGAAATGGAGCTCGTGATGAAGAAACAGACAATCGTAATAACGAGTTTAACTATCATCGCGGTTTTTCTTTTGCTGATGCTGAGCCAGCGTTTTTGGTTCCGCCTGGATTTAACAAAAAACAAAGCCTATACTATTTCAAGCGTATCGAGAAATATCCACAGTGAAATTCCGGAGCTTGTAAATATCACCTATTATCTTTCGGAAAGATTAGAAAGACTGCATCCTATTCCGGGAGAGATTGAAGATCTTCTTGAAGAATACGCCGCGTATTCCAGAGGGAAAATCCGCCTTACAATAAAAGATCCGGCAAGAGCAGGGATGATCGAAGCTGTGGAACGGCTGGGAATTCTGCCGCAGCAGATTCAAACGGTTGAGCAGGACGAGGCGAATATCACGACCGTGTATTCGGGAATCACGATTGAATATATGGGAGATATCGAAGTCCTTCCTTTTGTATTTTCCCTGGAAACGTTGGAATACGATGTAACGACAAGAATCCGTTCGCTCATAAGGGGAACGGTGAGGGAAGCGGGCGTTCTGCTTTCCGAACCGGATAAAATCTGGAGCGAAGATTATGCCTACGCAAATGAGGTATTGATTCAAGCCGGATACAAAGTGCGGGAGATTTTACCGGGCGATGAAATTCCGGAAGCCTTGTCCTTCTTAATCGTCATGGGCGGCATGGAAGTTTTGGATGAATGGGATTTGTACCGCGTCGATTATTTTATTCAGAACGGCGGGAAGGTTTTATTTGCTCTCGAAACGCTTGCTGTCGGGATGGATTTGTCCGCGCGCGTGATGATGGACAAAGGCTTAATCGCGATGGTTTCTTATTACGGCGCAACCGTGGAACCGGCTTTAGTTTTGGATTACTCGGCTTTATCTTTTCCATATCAAACAAGCGGTCCTTACGGAGAGACGCAGATACGCATGGCCCGCTATCCATTCTGGATAGGCGTTCCGCCGCAGAATGGAAATGCAGAGCATCCTGTAACGGCAGGGTTTTCCGGAATCGATCTTTTCTGGGCAGAGCCCATCAGCATCAATCTTCCTGAAGAAGTTCACTCGGAAATATTGTTTACGAGTTCTTCCGAAGCCTGGCTCATGACTGAGAACTTTGTTTTAAATCCCGAAAGAGAATACGACATGCATAACGAAGAACCGTCATCCCAAGGCGTGAAAAATCTTGCCGTAACTTTGTCGGGAAAATTTCCCGGTTGGTTTAGAGGCGTTCCAAAACCAAAGCGCGAAGGATACGCGGAACTGCCGGATTTACCGGAAGAAACGAAAGACAGCCGCGTCATCGTTGTTTCCGACACGGATTTTCTATCATCTGTTATTCAATACACAAGAAGCGAGTATAACTTGAACTTTTTCCTGCAGGCCGCGGATTGGCTCGGCAATGATGATGACATCATCGGAATCAGAAACCGGGCGGGGGCGGCCGGAAGGCTTGACCGTATTGCCGACCCGGCAGAAAAACTCCAAGTGATGCTGTTTTCACAGACGCTGAATGTGATTATCATTCCACTGACAATCATCATCATCGGTATTGTGCGGATTCGGAAACGGAAGAAAAACGGCAGCGGAGCGCGTCATGAAGTATAAAACAAAACTTATTTTTTTGATTTCACTTATAACAGCGTGTGTGCTAATTCTCATTGCCGGTTTTGTGTTTGATCCTCAAAACATGAACGCAAGAACTTCACTCTATACATGGCTTGATAAAACATGGATTGATCAAGCCGACCGTCTTGTGTTAAAAAGCGCCGGTCTGAATTCCGAACTTGTCATGTTGACAAGAAAAAATAATGTCTGGCATGTCCTCGCGGGCGGCAATGAATATCCTGCAAAACAAGAACGGGTGGACGATCTTTTTAACGCGCTCTCCGTAAAAGCCGCGTATCCTGTTGCCGCGTCGTCTCTATCTTCTCACGCAAAACTGGGAGTGACAGAACAAGCGGCTTCAAGAATTATCGTGTACGGCGGAGCGTCAACAATACCGCTCTTGGATTTGCTCATAGGATCGGGGAATTCCGCGGGAAATGAAATCTATCTCCGCAAAAACGGAAATACGGAAGTCCGGTCAGGCGCGGACCAGTTTACTTTTTATTCCGACGCAAAACAAAATGCTTGGTTCGATTTAAGGCTGATACATTATTCCCGTCCGCTGACATCCGCAATGGTTCAGAACATAACCGTTGCGCAAAACAACGAGGAACAAGAATCATCGTATACCTTATCAAGGGTTTCCGGTGAAAACGGCACTTCATGGCAGATTGATTCTTTCCCCGCTATGCTTGTTGATAATGCGAAAGCCGAATCTCATGTAAGATCATTGCTCACAAGCGAAGCCGCGGATTTTGCGGCAGCTTCTCTTCCCTCCGATTACGATTTTTCTTTTGGAAAGATTGAATTGCTTCTTGACGATCTTTCATCGCTCAGCATCTTCTTCGCTCCCGCGTTGGAAAATGGTCAGCATCCGGCTATGAGCAGCGGCAGTCCCTTTGTGTACTTAATCCCAGAGTGGATGGCGGAAAGAATATTAAGAGAAGCGGAATATTTTTCAGTGAACGAATAGCAATGAATAAAATAAATCAAGACGGGCACTGCCTCGGTTGATACTTCTCCGCAAGACACGAAGAAGCACATCAACCAAACCAGAAACACATTAGCGGCAATGGGACTTGAACCTATGACCGAACGGATATGAGCCGTTTGCTCTACCGACTGAGCTATGCCGCCGTAAGTAAACATACTTTATCAAAAACGGGAGAAATTGTCAACTGATTTTAGACTGACTTTTGAGCGAATTGGCGGCAAATTGAAAAACGGAAAACGCGCTTTGAAACAGGCTCACATATCAAATGCTTCTATCTTTTTGCCGGTTACCGCTTTCTTCTTCCAACGGCCGGTTTTGTAATATACAAGAGCGATAACCGTTCCCACAAGCCAGCCTGACGGCATAGCGTACCAGATTCCCAGAGTTCCCCATATTTTGGAAAAGATTATAGCGCAGGGAACGCGGACAATCCACATCGCCGCAAGAGTGGAAATCATGGGAACCAAGGCTTCTCCCGCTCCACGGATTAATCCGTTTGTAATAAACATAATCGTAAACAAAAAATAGAAAACCGCGATAATTTTCAGGTATTCATGTCCGACCGCGATAACATCGGTTTCGGGGGTAAACACACCGATCAGTATATTTCCAAAAAAGAAAATCAGGCTGCTCAGAACAATCGTTATCCCAAGACCGATAAAAAGCGCGGCGTGAAAGCCTCTGCTGACGCGCTTCGTTTCTCCGGCGCCTATATTTTGACCGGTAAACCCAGACAGCGCCATCCCGATATTCATCGCGGGCATAGAGACAAAAGAATCGATCCGGCTGGCGACGGAGAATCCCGCAAGGACAATGGTTCCAAAACCGTTTACGATGGCCGTCATCACCATGAAGCCGAGCGAAACCAAAGCCTGCTGAATTCCCGATGGAAGCCCTATCCTGAAAATTTCTTTGAATATTTCTCTGCTGAATTTTAAATGTAGAAAATCCGTCTTGAGAACATCATGCGTATTATTAAGAAAGATCACCGAACCCACAAACGATGCTCCCTGGGCAATGACCGTTGCCCAGGCAACTCCCGCCACTCCCCAGCCGAAATTGCGGACAAAAAGCAAATCCAGAATAATGTTGATGACCGTCGCGGCAATAAGCATAAAAAGCGGCGTAAGGGAATCGCCCAAACCGCGAAGGATTCCCCCCACGGTATTGTATCCAAAAGCAAGTATAAGACCGATAGTGACAATCTTCAAATACTGCGACGCTTGATCAAACACATCAGACGGAACCCTTAAAAGCCTTAACACCGGATCCGCGGCAACATAGCCGATTACCGTTAAGGCAATCCCCATGACAAACAAACAAATATAGGCCGTATCGATAGTAAGCCGCACTTTGTTGTTTTCTTTCGCCCCATAAAACTGAGCAACAAGCACATTGGTTCCCATACCGATTCCCATTGCCAAAGCAACCATCAAAAAAACAATCGGAAAGGAAGTTCCTACCGCCGCCAATGCTTCTTTCCCCACATAACGGCCCACAACCCAGCTGTCAACCATATTGTAAAACTGCTGAAACACATTTCCAACCAGCATCGGCAGCGCAAATGTAATAATAAGGGTAGATTCTCTTCCTTTTGTTAAATCTTTCATAAGAAATACATTCTGACTGAATATGACGATAAATACAATAGACCTGATGGATTTTTCACATCACAATCTTCCCGACCGTTTTACTTCAAGGTATGTATTGATCAAGGACGATGAAAGTTTTTCCGCGGGAGTTTCCAATGTGAGAAGTCCTCCGTGTTCCCAGCTTTTATAGAGTTTGTTTCTATTATAAAGATAAGAAAACGCGGCGGCTTTTTCCAACAACGCTTCTGTGCTAAGAGCCGGTTGAGTCTGTAATTTTTCCGCTTCCAATTCTCTAAGGCTGACGAGTAAAAGCAGATGCCGCTGTTTTATCCGCGGTAAAATCCATGAGAGTGATTCACCGTCTTCTTTGCGGAAGTTGCTTATCAGCACGATGAAGGTTCTTTTGTGCAAACGCTTCAAAGCGTTTTCCAAAGCGGAGAAAGGAGACGACGCTGCCGGAGAACTGTGCAGGTCATACAATTGATTCATCAATGATGAAAGCGCGCTGATTCCTTTTTGCGGAGGCAGCCATCGTTCTTCACTGCCGAAAGTTCCGACGGCAACACTGTCTTCATGTTTTAATGCGATGTACGAAAGAAGCAATACCGCATTCAACGCATTATCAAATTGAAGATATTCATTTTCTTTTCGATGCAAACGGTAGCCGGTGTCCAAAAGAAAAAGCACCTGCTGATCCTGTTCTTCCTGGTATTCCCTGACCACAGGCTTTTGACGCCTCGCGGTAGCCCGCCAATCAATTGATTTAACAGAATCTCCAAACTGATATTCCCTTAAAATTTGAAATTCCAAACCCTGACCGCGCTTCCGAATATTTTTTACTCCGGCCTGTTCGGTGATGCCTCTCAATTCTTTAGCGTTTAGGCCGAGCATTTTTTTAAAATCAGGATACGTTCTTCCCGAAGATTTTGTATTATGAAAAATTCTTTTTTCCCAAAAGAACAAAGGAGATGAGCAAAGCAATTCCAGTCCCGCAAATTCCCATTCGCCTCTCTGGGAAGGAATAATCGAATATTCAAATTGAAGAATACCGTCATTGCTGAGACCTTTGCTGTTTAAGGAAATAGGAAATAACTTACAGGTCATGGAATCAGGATAAAGATCAAAGAGTTTTATTCTTACAGGCAGATATAATTTTCCGGTCTGACGCAAAGAGATAACAACCTTTTCAGAACTGCCCAACGCGAGGGTTGTGTTAATTTCTCTTTTGCTTTCCAGAGTATCCATAAACTGAAAGAACAAGGCATCGATGATAATGAGAATACAGGATACCGATGCCAGAATGAACCAGATAAAAATAAGCGGCGAAAAAAAGAATGACGCAAACCCTAAGCAGAATAAAACCCCCGCCAGAATGAACAAGACGATTCCCGGTTTCATGAGCGCGGTGTTTCCGTTTGTGCTATAATATATTCAATGATTGCCTGTTCGGTCAAACCTTCAAGCTCGCTTTCCGCAGAAAGAGTAATCCGGTGCGCAAGTACGGGAGCCGCGACAATTTTCACATCATCAGGCAGAACAAAGTCACGGCCTTGTATAAGCGCTCTCGATCTGGCGCATCGGATAAGGGCAAGTCCTCCGCGCGGGCCTGCTCCGCTTTGAAGAGCCGGTATCGATCTTGTTGCCTGCACGAGACGAACCGCGTAATCAATAATTGAAGCGTCAACTTTTACCGAAGAAATAAAATTTTGCAAAGCGATAAAATCCTGCGGGTTCATAACCGCGGAAACATCATCAAGAAAAAGTTCCGCACCGGTTCCCTGTGAAATTACTTGAGTGATCATCGCTGTTTCTTCATCCTTGGAAGGATAATCTACCAACACTTTCATAAGGAAGCGGTCTTTTTGCGCGTCGGGAAGCGGATAGGTGCCTTCATGTTCATAAGGATTTTGCGTAGCCAAAACAACAAAGGGGTTCGGAAGAGTATGACTTGTTCCGTCAAGGCTCACTTGATATTCCTGCATAGCTTCAAAAAGAGCCGCCTGGGTTTTTGCGGGCGCGCGGTTTATTTCATCGGCAATAAATAAATTGGTAAAGACCGGACCTTTCTTTGTGATGAACTCCCCGCTGCTATAATTCAACATGATGTTTCCGGTTATATCGCTGGGCATTAAATCCGGAGTAAACTGTACACGCTTCGATTCACCGCCGATTGCTTTTGCAATTGCGCGAACGAGCAATGTTTTTCCCAGTCCCGGAACGCCTTCCAAAAGAACATGACCGCCCGCAAGCATCGTAATCATAATCAATTCCACAAGATCATCCTGACCGATAAAAGCCTTCGCGATTTCTTTTCTTAAAAGATCGACAGCTTCTTTCGCTGATTCCGCAGTATAATTGTTCATAAACGCTCCATAATTGTTTCTATTGTATTCATGCACTTCAAAAATGTTCCGGACGTGACAAATCTTTTCGGATAAAGGCTCTGTTCAATAATTGCCGCATCAAGTTTTGTAATTTCCGCAAGCCTCAAGCAAAATATTTTTTTATCGTCGATGTATTCTCCGTAATTTTTTCTGAACCGCTGCTGAATGGTTTTTTCATAAACATCAATATAAGACTTAAGCGAATGAAACTTTTTCAGGAAGACAGCTTCCGCCAGAAATCTTTCTCTGATGGGTTTGCCCGGACTTTCTTCGTCGGCAATAATTTTTCCAAAGCGGGGAATGAATCCCCAGAAGCAAACTATTATTAAAACAAAAACAGAAATAAGCAGAGGAAAAATATTTCCTTCATGAAATAAATCCTGAAAAAAAGTATTTTCAAATTCAGTTTCCCGAACAAAAAGAATTCCTTGTTTGTCTTCGTCTTTCGCTCCGGTTAAATTCCAGGTCAGCATTCTGTTTGCGTTTTTTCTTAGATTGATATTCCGCATGAAGTAAGGTCTTCCTGTAAATGTTACACTTCCTTTTCCATAAGGAATACAAACAAGATTGATTGTTTCGTTATCAATCCCTGCCATTAAAATATCATTCCTGTTATTATCTATCTTAAACCAAATGATTTGATCCATATCAATCCGGTTCTCAGAGTCACCGGAACTTGTTCCCGCTTCATTTGAAGTTTGATTTTGCGGCTCAGCATTCTCAAGACTATTGTTATCATTCGTTTCAGTCTCAGAAGAAAAATCATCTTCATTATCAGGAGTAATCATTTTTACATCAAAGTGATTAACGAAAGAATAAAAATCTTTATCGCGGAATGCGTCTTGCCTGAAATTATAATAAACAAAAAGATGATTACCTTTTTCTATCCAAGGTGCTAATACATCGAAAGTATCTTCTTCCCAAATGAACGACAATGCGTCGAGAACAACAATATGTTCTTCAATCCCAGGTGTTAACGCATCGAATGTATTTTCTTCCCAGGTAAAAGACAACGCATCGGGAGCAATAATATTTTCTGTTATCTGCGGAACATTTCCCGGAAGCGTATGCGGCCAAATGGTTACTGGATGCCCGTTCTTGATAAGCCATCGTTCCAACGCGAGAAAATCATTCGCTCTTACTTCCGCGGACGGAGAATCGTAAACTTCCGTTTCGTATATTTCGAAAAAATTATACGCGAAAACTCCAACGGCGGCGATAATAGCGGCAATAATACAAATGATGCTTACATATCTATTCATTTATATCTCCGGCAGCGGAGAGTTTGTTTTTTAATTCGCCGTAGAAAAAAACCGCGCTGCTGAATTGTTCCGGTGAAGGTTCAATGTCCGCATACGCAAGTTTAATCCAATTCAATATTAATCTTGCAGAATCTTCTTTTCCCCAGAGAGCAGAATTATTGATTCTTACAAGACAATCAGATTCCGTATCGTTCACAGCAAAGATGATGTTTCCATATTCAGAATACAGTCCAAGAACAGCGGACAAACAAAAACTCCAAGCCTTTCTGATTTGTCCGTCTCTGAATAATTTTTCTGCGTCATTAATAAGTGTTTGCGGATTTTCTTTGTGTACAAATCCCGGAACAATTTTTTTTCTCCACGGAACAAAATTATTTTGAAATAATTTTTTCGATTTGTATAAACGATATGCGGCAAAAAATAATCCGATAATAATAAGTGCGGTTAACAAAGCACGAAGAACAATCCCCGCAATTTCTCTTAAATTTTTTTCATCAAAGTTAAACCCCGAAAAAGATTCATCAGTATGTAATTCTTTAAATCGAATCCATTTTCTTGTATGACTGCCGCCGAAATCCTCTGATGACAAAATCTCGTCTAAAATTTCTGTCGGTACTTTTTCAAGATTATTCTGATGCCACTCCTGCGCTTGCAGCGGCTGGATAACATTCGACAAGATTAAAATAAAAACGGCAAGCGGAATTGTTTTTCCAAAAACCGTTTTCTTCATGTCTACAGATTCAGATTGCTTTGATTTAATAATAGCATTAAATTCCAATTCAATATCCCAGCCTTCAACAACGGACCGGCTGTTGATATACAGAGCAAATCCCATACACATGTACAATGGTTCCACAATCAGAATTATCAACGATGCGAGAAATAAAATAACTAAAGAAACTTGTAATGAATAATTTGAAATAAGATCAAAAGTAAAATCAGAATATTCTGCAAAAAAACCGTACAGAAAAATCGCGAATCCTCCAAACAAAACAATTTCTAACATTATGCAAATGCCGCTTAGAAGCGCGCAAAAATCAAGGCCTCCATTTTTCAGAGTTTTAATTCTGCGTTTTATCATCTTCCCTTTATTGCCTTCAAGAATTCTCACCGGAAGCCGTGCCGCGCGGTAAATACTAAATCTTCTCCAGACAATGTCTCCGATTAATCCTTTAAAAATACTTTTGATAAGTCCTTTAGCAATTGTTTTGCAGTCCGCGTCTTTTTTAAAAAAACGCACAGAGATAACATGTAGAATAAATCTGTCAAAAAAAGGATTGAGCCACCAAAGAATGATTGTTCCGAATATTTTAATTTGAGGAGTGAGAAATACAAAAAAAACAACGCAGCACAAAAAAGGAATACCCATAAAAAGCAAAATATAAGCGATAGAATTCCGCCAGATCAGAATGCCGGAATCACAGGCTTCCCAATTGCTCCGGGGACGCAGTTTTAAAAACGACTGGAAATTTTCAATCATGTTTTTTTCTCCCGGAGAAAACAAAATAAGCATAAACTAAAATCCATCCGAGCATTCCAACAATGAAATGAACATTGTAAGAAAAAACATGTCTTGACGACCAGAACGCTTCTATCACCGCGGCAACAATCAAAAAAACTGTGCTGCCAATAATTAAAGGTATAGCGGTAATACCGGCTTGCTTAATCGAAGCGGTACGGCTGAGTCCCTTTGTAACAAAGATTCTGTATCCTAAGATAAGGCCCGCATACGCGCTGATAATAATAGCCGTTAACTCAAAACTGCCGTGTCCTATAATAAAAGAAAAAAATGTTTTTGAAAAACCGGCATCAATAATGACAGCGGTAATAACTCCCAAATAGAGAGCGTTAAAAATCAAAACGAAAAGACTTCCGATACCCGCAATAACTCCTCCCGCAAAAGACCGGAAAGCGATAGACACGTTATTGTAAATATAGTATCCAAACATGTCGGCATCATTTTCAATATCACGAGGAGTGAGAAAATGAGAACTGTCAGGATCATACATTTCTTTCATGTATTCCAACTGCTGCCGGGGAAGAATCTTATAGGAAAAATGAGGGAACCGCGTGCAAAGAAGAATGGCAAAAAATGCCAACCCGTAAAAAATCAGATGACACAGAAGAATCCCTTTCCAGCTTTTCCGTACTGCTTCCGGAAAAGTTCTGACAATAAAATTGATAATATGTTTCCAGGACCAGGAATGCTGTCCATATAAAATTTGATTTCCTTCCAAAACCAAACGGTTAAGCCGTTCAATTAAATCAAGATCAAATCCATGTGCCCTTGCGGTATTTAAATCCTGTGTAAGCTCTTGAAACATCTCCGGAAATTGGACCGCATTTTTTTTAAAAATTTTTTTGCTGCCGGAAATTGCAATCTCAACAGAATCCCAGAATGCCTGACGGCGGATAACAAAGTTTTGCTGGGTCATGAATAATCTCCGCTTAACGTGCGGGCAATTCCAAGAAGGTACGCTGAATAAGACAAACCTGCTCCGACAGTTTTATCAATCTGATCATTCAAATCTTCCGCGTATTTTTTCGCAATTTCATTTGCCCGCACTTCTCCTAACACAGGATAGCGTTTCGCAAAAAGAATAATATTTTGTTTTTCACTGTTGGATAATTTTCGCGGAGGAACAATCTTTTCATATTTATGGAGCCACATTATGGAACTTTTCCGTGTCGGAGACAGAGAATTAAGCGTATATACCACAAGCGTATCGGCTGCCAAATCGCCGATCCTCCTGAAGCCGGGACAAAGGGTCATGCAGGAAAAAGCGATAATATAAAAACCCATGAAGGTATCCGCAAAACGGAGAAGGTTCCTGACAAAAGACGCTCCGGGATTTATCGGGGACCCATTACTTCTGACAACGCGAATTCCCATAATTTTTTTCCCCGCGCTCTGACCTTT
Organism: Treponema sp. UBA937; assembly: GCA_002293455.1. Classification (GTDB taxonomy): domain Bacteria; phylum Spirochaetota; class Spirochaetia; order Treponematales; family Breznakiellaceae; genus UBA937. The sequence goes on along the minus strand of DBDH01000099.1, from coordinate 72,301 downwards.
GAAACACACTTCGCAAAATACATGATAAAACCAGTTAAGCAGAAAAAAATACAGGAGCATCAGCCATGTTCCGAATAATTCAATGACGATGTCGATAAACAAAAAAAGCGGTATAATGAAAAGCAATCCCTGAATCACAAAATCGATCATGTATGAACAAGCGCGGATAAGCATCCCGGCAGGATAAAGACTGAATTCAATCCCTTCGGGAGTTTGAACGATAATTGATGTATCTGTCTGACGCTTCGATTTCATTACATTACACAACCTTCACATCAGAACTCCGGCAAGCGCTACAAAAATTGAAATAATAAAAATTACAGGTATCGATGCAAGGGAAATGATCGCAACGATTCCGTTAAACTTCCAAAAGGATTTATTATTTCTCAGGGCAATTTCCATGGCGCGTTCATTTTTAGTTTCTATAAAAAGACGGATTTTTGAAGCAAAGTTATAAAGGTACCTGGCAGGAAAAATCGCGACGATTCCCATTGCAAGATAAATAAAACCAAATACCGATGATACGGCGGCAAGTCCCGCAGAAACAAAATCCAACACCTGGCTCACAATCGGAAACAACAACATAATAGCAAGCCCAACCACGATTAATATTCCGGCGCCGATAAAACTCATTATTCCCATAAATTTCATCCACGGCGATGAAGCTTTTAAATATTCAATCGTTGATGCGGTGAAGAAGTCTTGAGAAATCAAAGGTTTTTCTTCGTCAAGATTTGTTTGAGTACTCTCATAAGGGTTGATTGTATCAGACATATAAAATCCCCATAATAATTAATGATACTGGAATGAACGCAAGAGAAATGATCATAAGAATCCCGCAGAATTTCCAGAAAGATTTATTGTTCTTAAACGCAAGTTCCAAAGAGCTTGCGTTATTTGTCTGCACATAGCTGTTCATTTTTGATCCAAAGTTGTAAAGAAAACGTAACGGAACAATAATAACAATGCCTGTAATGATGATAAAAAATCCTATAAGAACACTAAAAATTGGATCCCACCAACTATAACTGATAAAAGACGTCGAAAATGCGGACACGACTCCGTACACAATAGTGATACCGGCGCATATATACCCATATATTGCGATGAATTTTATCCACGATGATGACTGCTTCATCGATGCAATCATCGGCTCCGTGACGACTCCAAACGATTCCCCGGCTCTCTGTTCCTGTAATTCCGTCCTGGGACTTTCATAAGGATTCATGCTATCGGACATAAGGTATACTCCTTTAATGTAAGTTTCTAAAATAATTAATTTCTTATTTCATTAAACTGCCTGTTCGCAGTTTTTTATCAACATTCTCCAACAGAGAACCGGTTTCCGTGCCGCCGTTGTTTCATCCAATCTGCTCACAGGAGTATCATGCGGAGCAGCTTTCAGAAGCTCAGGATTGGTTTTCGCTTCTTCCGCGATGACATTCAAGGCTTCGGCAAAGGCCTCCAGCGTTTCTTTACTTTCGGTTTCCGTCGGTTCAATCATCAGCGATTCTTTTACAATCAACGGAAAATAAATGGTAGGCGGATGGAAACCATAATCGATAAGGCGCTTGGCAATATCCAAAGTGTGCACATCGTTTCCCAAATTGGGAGAAGATGCAAACTCGTGCATACACGGACGGCCTTCGCCGTAAGCCGCCGGGTAATTATCTTTTATCAAGGCTTTTAAATAATTCGCGTTGAGCACCGCGTATTCCGCCGCCCGCCTTATTCCCTTTGATCCAAGACTGAGAATGTAAGCGAATGTTTTCACAAGAACAGAAAAATTACCGTTGAAAGATTTTACCCGGCCTATGCTTTTTAGAGGCGTCACAAACGCGTAAGCGTCTCCTTCTTTTTCCACGATAATAGGACCCGGAAGAAAATCTTCCAGCAACGGACCTGCTCCAACGGCACCCGAACCGGGACCGCCGCCGCCGTGGGGAGTGGAAAACGTTTTGTGCAGGTTCAGGTGCATCACATCAAAGCCCAATTCGCCGGGTTTCACAATCCCAATGAGCGCGTTCATGTTCGCGCCGTCTCCGTAAACAAGACCGCCCGCTTCATGAACAATACCGATAATTTCCTGAATGTTCCGCTCAAACAATCCAAGCGTGCTGGGATTTGTAATCATAAGTCCCGCAAGCGTTTCCGCCTTTTCTCCGGAACACGCTTCACGCAGTGCGTCGAGCTTTACCGCTCCCGTTTCATCTGACGGAATCGTTTCCGCGATGAATCCCGCCATGCTGCAAGTTGCCGGATTCGTTCCGTGAGCCGAATCCGGAATTAGAACACGGACCCGTTTTGCATCTCCCTTGGATTGATGATAGGCTTTTATCATCAGTATGCCGGTAAGTTCCCCGTGAGCCCCCGCCGCGGGCTGAAGACTGAACCCGGTAAATCCTGTAATTTCCTTTAAGGATTCCTGCAGCTTATACATTAGTTCCAAAGAACCTTGCGTCATAGATTCCGGCAAAAGAGGATGCGTGCGGCGGAATCCCGGCATAGCGGCGGCTTCTTCGTTCATCTTGGGATTATACTTCATGGTGCAGGAGCCAAGCGGATAGAACTGTCCGTCAACGGAAAAGTTTTTTTGCGACAGATTCGTAAAATGACGGACCACAGAAAGCTCGTCCAATTCCGGCAGATCAAGATTTTCACGGAGAAGATGTTGCGGAAGAGCTGTTTCTTCAACATCGTGTTTAGGAAGAGAAACTCCCTGCCGCCCGGAGACGCTCATTTCAAATACCAAAGGCGTTTCGAGGTTTTTCATTTTACGGCCTCCCGGATTGCCGACACCAAAGCGTCAATATCGTTTTTAGAATTTTTCTCGGTAACACAAATTAAAAGATCGTTCGGCCTGTCAGGGAAATATCTTGATAAGGGGAAACCCGGAACAATCTTTTTCTCGAAAAGTTTTTCCGCCAAAACTTCCGCGTTGCAGGGCAGCGTAACGGCAAACTCCTTGAAAAAAGTTCCTTCCGCAATTTTACAGCCGGGAATTGACGCGATTTGTTTTGCCGCGTAATGAGAGCGGTTCCAGCACAATTCCGCGCAATGCCGCAATCCGTTCTTTCCCATAAGACAAAGGTAGATGCAGGCCCTAAGCGCCGCCAGCCCCTGATTAGAACAAATATTGGAAACCGCTTTTTCCCGCCGGATATGCTGCTCCCTCGCGGCAAGCGTCAGCACAAAGCCCCGCCGTCCCTGTGTGTCGGCGGTAAGGCCCGCAATGCGTCCCGGAATCCGCCGCATCAAACTTGACGTAACCGCCATGATTCCAAGATACGGGCCGCCGTAACTCAGTTCGTTTCCCAGACTTTGCCCTTCGGCGGTAACAATATCGGCGCCGAAAACACCGGGACTTTTAAACAGCCCCAGCATGATAGGGTCGGCATGAACGATAAAAAGTCCGCCCTTTTCGTGAACCGCTTCCGCCGCTCCGTCCAAATCGGGAATGATGCCGAAAAAATCGGGATAAGACGCGATCACCGCGGCAAGATTGTTTCCCGCCGCTAATGCCGCTTCTTTCGGTGAAGCGTTATATTCTTCAAGCGTTACCGGAAACGCGGCAAGATACGTTTTTATCACGGCTTTATATTCGGGATTGAGCCCTTCGGGAATAAAAATCAGCTTTTTCTCATCGCTGATTCTTGCCGCCATCAAAACAGCTTCCGCTAATGCCGCCGCACCGTCGTAATGACTGGCGTTTACAACATCCATGCCGGTAAGCTCGCATATCATACTCTGATATTCAAAAATTGCCTGCAAGGTTCCCTGGCTTACTTCCGGCTGATACGGAGTGTAACTTGTAAGAAATTCTCCCCTGCTTGAAAGCGCTCCGACCGCGGACGGAATAAAATGATCATAAGCCCCCGCGCCTAAAAACCATGTGCATTGATCCGCGTGAACATTTTTTTCCGCCAGCTCCCGCATAACACACAGAACTTCCGTTTCACTCAGCCCTTCATCAATATTGACAGGCGGGAAGCGCAGATCCTTTGGAATATCTTCAAACAGTTCTTCTATCGAATTGAGTCCCAATTTCTTGAGCATTTCCATTTTCTGGGAATCTGTCGTTGGAATGTACGGCACCATTATTCTCCCGAAAATTTCCCGTAATCTTCTGCCGAGAGAAGTTTGTTACAATCATCCATGTTATCGGGAACAATTCTGATAATCCACCCTTCGTTGTAACAATCTTTGTTGATTAAGTCGGGACTATCTGCCAACGCTTCATTGACTGCGCTGACCTTCCCCGCCACGGGCATGTAAATATCGCTCGCCGCTTTTGTGGATTCAATCACGCCGAATGCCGCCTTTGCCGCTAAAACCGCTCCGGCTTTGGGAAGATCAACAAACACGATGTCCCCCAAACTGTGCTGCGCGTGATCTGAAATACCGATAACAAATTCATCGCCGTCTTTGCGGATCCATTCGTGGGATTCTGTATAACGGGCGTCTTGATCAAGTTTCATTTTGCTCTCCTGATTGTTATCTTTTAAAAACTTCAGTTTTTAAAAGTTTTCTTCAAATGTACTTGAGAGAATTTTTTATTTCGTCATAATTATGAAATAAAAAATTCTCTATGGCGGCTGTAAAAATCTGACCGAGTTTTTACAGCCGTCTATACACCGGAATATATAAAGGCCGTTTTATCACAACGGCGCTTTTTGCGTTGTCTCTGATGGAAACCGCCAAGGCCGTACCGGCTTTGGCATAAGCGGGCGGAACAAAGGCGTTGGCGGAATACGTTCCCGTTGTCGGACAGAACATCCCCGAAACGCAGCTTCCGATTTTCTCACTCTGTTCATTCAGCACGGGATAGCCTTCTCTCGGAACGCCGCCCGTCACATTGAGTGTAACCAGTTTCCGCTCAAGGCCTTTTTCTTTTATCTTTAACAAGGCTTCCCTGCCGACAAAATCTTTTTCAAAATCGCAGGCCCAGGAAAGCAGGGCTTCCATGGGATTTATCGCGGGAGAAATTTCATGACCGTGCAGAGGCATTCCGGCTTCAAAGCGGAGGGAATCCCGCGCGGCAAGCCCTATGGGACCGGCTTCAATGCCGCGTTTTTCCGCTTCATCCAACATAAACTGCCAAAGCTCCGCGGCGTAAGAGGCGTCATAAAACAATTCGGCGCCGTCTTCTCCGGTATAGCCGGTCCGTCCGATGCGGACGGGAATCCCCATAATCTTACAGGTTCCCATACTTCCGCGGGAAAGCAACGAAAGGGCTCCGCCTGAAACGGCATCGATCAATGCTGCCGCGCGCGGACCTTGAATCGAAATCATATACGTTTGCTCGGAAACATCTTCCATGGAAACATGCGGAGGAAGCATCTTCTTAAAATGTTCGATATCAAGCTCGCGGTTTCCGGCATTAAGAACTACAAACCAGCCGTCTTTGATCTCACTTTCTTCCATCCTATAAATAAAAAGATCGTCTATCACCCCGCCGTTTTCGTTGAGCAAAAGGGCATAACGGGCTTCATTCGGCTTCATATCAAGAATCCGGTTCGATACCAGTGCCGACAAAGCATCCCCCGCCCCGTCTCCGGAAATGATAAGCTGTCCCATATGGTCGATATCAAAAAATCCCGCGGAACGCCTGCAAAGCTGATGCTCTTTTACCGCGCCGCTTTCATACTGAATAGGCATCTCAAAACCCGCAAAAGGGGCAAATCTGGCGCCATGAGCTTCATGCCAGCCCCGCAGCAATGTCGATTTCACTCCTCACCTCTTTTGTCATTATAAAGGGGAACGGAGAAATTAAGCAAGCAGATGAGAAACAGCAATAAGCACATGAATCCGGGTTGCTTAAACGATTAAACTATAGACCGGTCGGTATAGAAAACTGTCATTCATGCTTACCGCGTCACCCGGCATAAAAAATGATGGTCCATGTATAATGGGACCTCTGTGTAATTTCACCTCTGTGTCAAAATTCGAGCGAAATACCTAAGAATTGCTCTGGCGTAAATTGCTCTAATGTATTAAAATAATGAAGTGCAGATTTTGTCAGGGAAACATGTTTTTCAAGGAGGATTTATATGAAAACATCCCGGATTTTTATTATTTTAATTGTATTATTATTTGCCGCGGCTGTTCCGGTTTTTGCTCAGGAGGCCGGATCAGAAAGAAGTTCCGGAATATCGCCTGAACATGAATCTGATATGTTTTATGTGAACATTCCCATCGAAAAGATTTACCCTTATCGGATGGGTTATGTTGTTTTTTACAGAAAGGGGATAGGCAGCCTTGGTGAAACTTATATTCCTCTCGAATGGTTTTCGGGACCCGAAGGCAAAGCCGATCTTATTTACCTGAATTCCGGAAAAAGATGGCCTTATCTTACGGTTTTTTACCAGAATGGTGAATTCAGCCATCTCCGGCTTTATGTCCGCCATGAAGTGACTCACGAAACATGGGGAAATATCCCTTTGGGCGTCAATATTGACAGCCGCTTTGAAGGTGTTGAAACGATGATTCTGGAATTTTAATGCCTCCGTTTGATCTTGAGCGTGTTCAGAACGCCGTCCGTCAGGAAAAACTTGACGGATGGCTTTTCTCCGGTTTCAGACACAGGGATCCTCTGTCGGAGGATATTCTTTCTCTTCCTTCGGGCTTGACCAATTCCCGGCGCTGGTTTTACGCGGTGCCTGCTTACGGCGATCCTGTAAAAATTGTTCCTTACATTGAATCAAATCATCTCGACACGCTTCCCGGAAAACTTGTCTATTATTTGAACCTTCGGGATTATATTGATGCACTGCGTCCCCTGGCCGGAAAACGCTGGGGAGTTCACATATCGGAGGAAATTCCCATCATTTCATTGATGGACGCGGGAACGGCCTTTATCCTCGAAAAAACGGGCCTCACACTGGTATCGGCCGGAGGACTCATTCAGCGCTTTAAAAGCTTGTTATCTGACGGTGATATAGCAAGCCATGAGAGAGCGGCATCCGGGTTGTATGATATTATTGATGAAGTTTGGAACGCCGCCAGGTCAGCCTATCATCAAAAAAGTCCTTTGTACGAAGGTGATCTCCGGAAACTGATGCTTCTGAGCATGAAAAAACGCGGACTTGTTACCGATCATCCGCCCATCGTGGGATCAGGCATTCATTCCGCCGATCCTCATTACGATTTAGACGGAAAGGGAAGCCTCATTCAGGAAGGAGACCTTATCCAGTTTGATGTATGGGCAAAGGAAAGCGCCCCGGGATCGGTATATGCCGATATTTCCTGGATTGGTTTTTTCGGAAGCAATGTTCCGAATAACATACAAGCCGTGTTCAAAAACCTTGCCGCCGCCAGGGATGAAACATTCGCGTTTATTCAATCGGAACTTGACGCGGGAAGAAGGCCCACAGGGGCGGCGGTTGATAAGCATTGCCGGGAAATCCTCATCAACCTTGGATACGAACAGGCAATAAAACACCGGACCGGCCACGGAATAGACACGGAATGCCACGGTTCGGGAGTGAATATCGATTCGGTCGAATTTCCGGATTCCCGGCTTCTTTTGGATGGTTCCTGTTTTTCCCTGGAACCGGGCATCTATTTTCCCGAATTCGGCATGAGAACCGAAATTGATGTATATATTACCGCCGGAAAGGCCGTTATTTCCGGAAAAGAAAAGCAGCGCGCCATATTAACGTGTGAAGCAAACCCTGTTTTTTAAAGGATCTTGTAAATGTCCCAGTTTGTACCCCAAACATTAATCGATTTTATCAATTCCGGCAAAAAATTCCTTGTCGCGGGGCACAAAGAGCCCGACGGCGACTGCGTTTCAAGCCAGTTGGTGATGACCTCTCTTCTGAAACGTTTAGGAAAAACGGCGATTCCTTGTTCGGCGGGGCCTTTTAAACGGACGGAGATATTGCCGTATAAAGACCTTTTTGTTGAAACGGTGCCGGGAGCGGAAAGGACCGGTGCCCGTGTCCTTATTCTTGACTGTTCCAATAAGGAAAGGACCGGCGATTTAGGTCCTTTACTCGAAGGACTTCCGGCGGCGTTAATCGATCATCATGCTTCCGGAAATCCTTACGGAGATGTCATCTATCTTGATCCTGAAGCTCCGTCGGTAACCTATATGATTCTTTCGATTTTTGATGCCTTGCGTCAAACTCCGACAAAAGAAGAAGCGGAACTCCTTTTTTTCGGTCTTTGTACCGATACAGGATTTTTTCGCCATATTGACGACCGCGGAGCGGAAACGTTTGCGTGTGCCGCGCGATTAATCAGCATGGGAGCCAATCCAAAAAAAACGTTCCTGAACATGTACGGAGGAAAAAGCCTCGATTCCAGAATTTTGATGGGAAATATTCTCTCAAGCGCGGAATCCTATTTTGATAATCAATTGATCATCTGCACGGAAAGCTATGAAGACAACCTGCGCTACGAATATGAAAACCGTGATTCCGACAGCCTTTATCAACTGCTGCAATCCGTTGCCGGCGTGGAAGCGATGGTTATCATCAAACAGGAGACGCCGTTAAACTGTTCCGTAGGACTGCGTTCCCGCGACAGTGTCGATGTTTCGCGCATTGCATATTCTTTCGGCGGCGGCGGTCATAAGAACGCGTCCGGAATGAACTTCCCCGGCACCATCGAAGAAGCAAAGTCCGCCATTCTGAACGCGTTTGAAAAGATCATGAAGCCTTAAGCGGAAAAAACTACCGAAATTCTTGCCGTATATTTTTGGGATCGCCGATTGGTTTTTTTTCGCTTTTTTGTGTTCTAAGCAGGAGAATGTGAATGGTTACCGATGTTCCGATAAGCGGAAAAACGATATAAGCCCAGGTCTTGTTCATGAAAAAAGCTGAAACAGCCAGAAGTATCCACATCGAAATGATAGATTTTATTTTTACGTGCAGAGGAACGCCGGTTTTATTCCGGTAATTTTCGATGTAGGAACCAAAGAATGTACTTTTTTTGATAAGGGCATATATTTTGGGAGAACTTGCCGAAAAACAAATACCCGCAAGCAAAACAAGAGGAGTTGTTGGCAATACAGGAAGAAAAATGCCCAAGGTCCCAAGAACGATGCTCAAACATCCGATGGAAAATAACGCTATTTTTTTAAAACTCAAAATGATTTACCCTTATGAGAAAAGTATAATGTTTTTTTAACATTCAATACAACTAATCATAAAACAGGCAGACAGCGAATACCTGTTCTGTACCGGCTTTTTTTAAGGCTTCGGCGCAGGCTTCCAGTGTCGCGCCTGTGGTAACGACATCGTCAAAAACAAGGGCATTTTTCGGAGCTTTCTCCAGACAGATAATCTGCTCTTTTACATTTAAAAGCCGTTCGTTTCGGTTCAACGTTTTCTGTGCTCTGGAATTAAGCCTTTTGAGACATTTGCTGACAGAAACATCCTTGTCTTTTTTTATGTTTTCAGCAAGATAATCAATTTGATCCCAGCCGCGGCGCTTAATCTTACCGGGACGCGGAGGAACCGGAACCCAGGTCAGCGTATCCTTGCATTTCATCCTGAGTTCTCTCCCTGTTTCGATAAGTTTTGACGCCAGGAAATGGGAAAGCTGTTTGTATTGTTTGAACTTATACGAAGCCAAAAGCTGCCTGTATATGCCGGTGTAGGGATATAACGCCGTCATCGCGTCGAGAAATTTTGTACCTTCGCTTTCGGAATCCCTGCAATGCATACATATATCGATTTCCGAGATAAGAGGCCTTCCGCAGACTGAACACCGGTCTTCAAGGGAATAATCCAGTTTCTGCCTGCATACCGCGCAGAGCCCCCAATACGCTTCTTCTCCCGAAACCAGCATGTTCCCGCAGATTCCGCAGCCGCCGGGAAAAATCATTTCCCGAAAAAAGTGATGTATATTCACATGATATAGATGGCACCAAGAACGATACTGCTTGTGTTTATCTTATAAAAACGCGGCGTTTTCAATTAATCAATCAAACAAGGACGGACTTTGTTCCGCTTCTTCCGGTTTCTGTCTCCGTTTTTTTACCGGAACACTCCCGTCTTTGATTATCTTGTTCCAGACATGAATTTTGTTTAAGGCTTCCACCGGCATAAGCCTGTCGGGATCGATTGCGGTAATATCATCAATAATCATTTGTTCATGAGGGGAAAGCTTTGCCGCCGCCGGCAAGACTTTTACGGATTGAACCGGGACAGAATCATCATCATTGTTGTTCATTTTTGCCCCGTTCAATGTCAGCCTCGCCATAATTCTTTCGGCTTTTTCCAAAACCCTTTCGGGAATACCGGCCAGCTTTGCCACATGCAGTCCGTAGGATTCTTCCGCGGCGCCTTCGGCAAGTTTTCGGAGGAAGATAATTTCTCCGTCACGGTCAAGCACTTCCATGGAACGGTTCGCCATCTTGGGATGCCGTATCATGGACAATTCATGATAATGGGTCGCGAAAAGCGTCCGGCATTGAATGTGTTCCAGGAGTTCTTCGCAGATTGCCCACGCAATAGAAAGCCCGTCATTTGTTCCGGTACCCCGCCCCACTTCATCCATGATGACAAGGCTCCGCTTCGTCGCCGTATGCAGAATGTGAGCGGTTTCATTCATTTCAACAAGAAAGGTCGATTCTCCCCTGGCAAGATTATCAGACGCCCCTACCCTGCAATAAATCCGGTCCACAATCCCGATGACCGCTTCTTTTGCGGGAATAAAACTCCCCGCCTGCGCCATAATAACGATTAAGGCCGCCTGCCTCAGGTAGGTGGATTTTCCGGCCATATTAGGACCGGTGATAAGGGCAAAAGAAATGCCGCCGCCGTCAAGGGAAACCTTATTCGGAACAAACTCCCCGCGTCCAAGGTGGGCTTCCACCACGGGATGCCTTCCCTCATCGATTGCGATACTGTTTTCTTCGCTCAGCTCCGGTTTTATCCATCCGTGAATAACGGCGGCGCGCGCCAAAGACTGGGACACATCAATTTCGGCGATTCTTCCGGCAGCGGCGGTAAGCTCGGCACCGAGTTTTTTGGCGGTTTCCCGCATTTCAAGAAACAGTTTCTTTTCAAGTTCTACAACCTTGTCATGAGCTCCGTTAATGTCCGATTCCAATGCCGCCAAACGGTCGGTACTGTATCTTTCTCCGCCCGCGATTCCCTGCCGCCGGATAAAATGAGACGGAACTTTTGAAAGATGCGTTTTGCTTACTTCAAAAAAATAGCCGATCAAACGGTTGTAGCGGATTTTTAAAGTTTGGATGCCGGTAAGTTCCCGTTCTTCCTCAAGATAGGCTTCCAGAAGATTTCTGCCTTCATCCCGAAGCAGGCGCAGCGTATCGAGCTCATTACTGAATCCTTCCCGGATTAAATTGCCTTCGGTTAACAAGATGGACGGCTCATCAATTAATCCGCGTTCAAGCAGTTCTTTAAGATCCATAAGACGATGAAACGTATCTTCCGCAAAATTTCCGCCCTTCTCAAAATAAAGATGCAGCACAGAGGAAAGTTCATGTATCTCCTGAAAGGAAACAAGGCTGTTCCGGATGGAAATCATATCTTTGCCGTGGGCTTTATCCATAGCAAGCCGGGAACAAAGCCTTTCAAGGTCGGGAGTTTTTGCCAAAATTACGCGGAACGAATTCAAACGGCTTTGATCCCGGTAAATCGTTTCCACATTGGAAAGCCTCTTTTCGACAGCGTCGATGTTCCGCAAAGGATGCAGAATCCGCCATTTAAGCAGGCGGCGGCCCATGGCGGTTTTTGTTTCATCCATCACCTCAAGCAAGGAATAGCGTACGTCTCCGTCGCGAAGATTGCGGATAAGTTCAAGGTTTCTTTGGGATGATTCGTCTATGCTGATATATTCATCATCATTATAAACCGAAATCGTTTGAATATGGGGCAGAACGCTTTGCGCGGTAGTATCGATATAATCCAAAAGCGCGCCGGCGGATACGATTTCGGGAGCGTCATCCGCAATGCCGAACGCTTTTAGACTGGCTGTTCCGAATTGCCGGAGAAGCCTTTCCCTGCTCCGTTCAAAATCAAAAAGCCAATCGGCCCAGCGGCTCACGGTGAGTTCTGTTCTGTTAAAAATAGTTTCCGCTATCGACGCATATTCTTCCAGAATAGATTCCTGGACGATCATTTCTTTTACATCAAGCCGTTCAAGTTCCTGCCTGAAATGTTCAAGACCGTTTTCAATGGGAAAAGAACTGGTTCTGAAATCTCCCGTAGAAAGATCGATATAGGCGAAAGAAAAAAAACTTTTATAGACGGAAAGAGCCGCAAGATAATTGAAATTTCCTTTTTCAAGATAATCTTCATCAACTGTTGTTCCCGGAGTAATTATTTCGATGACTTTCCGGTCAACAATCCCCCTGCCCTTGCCCGGTTCCGAAACCTGTTCGCAGACGGCTATTTTTTTCCCGTACTTTAAAAGACGGGCAATGTAAGAACGGGCGGCATGATAAGGAACGCCGCACATGGGAAGTCCCTGGCGGTTCGTCAATGTAAGATTTAAAAGCGCCGATATTTCCAGAGCGTCTTCCGCGAACATTTCATAGAAATCGCCCAAACGAAAAAACAGCACTTCTCCCTGATGGTCCCTTTTTATCCGGCGGTATTGCTCCATCATGGGTTTGGATTCTGAGGAACTCGTAAAGCCCCCCTATTACCGGCTGCCGGCTTTACTTACCAGATTTTGAATGATGGTTTCGGTAATATCGACCGTCGGACTGTACCAGAGAATCTCCTCATTATCTTTCAGGCTTAACACCATACTGTAACCTTCGCTTTCGGCAATAATTCTTATCTCATCATATACTTGCTGTAAAAAATCATTGGAAGAAAGAAGCGTTTTTTTCTGCATTTCCAGCTCTTCCGTTTTAGTTTGATAGTACTGCTGCAGGAATTCGGATTTTCTAAAAATATCATTTTCCAGCCGAAGGACTCTGGCATTATCATCCTGGATTTGAGCGTCCAAAAGCTGACTTTTCAGCGTCACGATTTCATCGTTCATTTTATTGATTTCAACCTGCACGCGCGCGCTTCTTGCTTCAAATTCCCTTACGGGCCTCGAATCCCTGAAAAAGGAAGTATATACCCTGGATAAATCCACAAGCGCAAATTTTGTTATTTGCTGGGCTCCCAATGAAAAAAAACCGCAAATCAATAATACTAAAAATATAATAATCCGTTTCGTTTTCATCCTTATCATCCTAAATTAATATGTGGACATTGTAAATGATATAAAAAGATCCATTCCATCACGGTTTTTGCCGCTTGGGTTAATATTTCCGGTTTGCCATTCAACCTGCCCGTCAACAATTTTGAAGCGTTTCGCAAGCATAAGTCTGAAAGGGAACTGCGCTATGGAAAAACGAGCTCCGATTCCAAAAGAGAAGCGCATCTGTTCGGCGGAAAAATTGGTAAAGAAATCCCCCGGAGTAAGAGAAACCGCCGCCATGTCAAAGAAGGTATCCAGTGCTAAAATCCCCGGAACAATGGGGAAGCGGATTTCCGCCCAATTTTCCCATAAAGCAAGACCGCGGGTTAAACGGTCATCGCTCCAGCCGCGGGCATTAAACATGCCGTCAATATACAGTTTGTTCGGCGACTCAATTTCCAAAGGATAACCGAGTGAAGGAAAGAGGAACGACACCCCGGTATGAATGCCGAATACTCCTTTAAAAGCAAATTTATCGGTAATAGGAAGGTTAAAGAGCGTAAGAAAATATTCCGCCTTGGTATCGCTGCGCATATAATGTTCACGTTCCTGCGGAATAATGCCGTAGAAACCAAGCCTCTGCGAAAAATAATAACCGTTGGAAGGATCGTAGAAAATATCCCGGTTATCCAACGAAAGGCTCAGAGAAATCGAATTATCCGGGGTCCACTGATTATTTCTATCCCGTAGTACAGGATCAAAGGGACGGTATAAATCCGCTTCGTAATCGTTTCTGACAATACCAATCCGGATGCCGCCGTTCAGGGCAAGAATTCCGGGACGGAATATCCACCGGTATCCCGTGTTAAAACCGAGGCTGATCTGCCATTGGGTATAATCCATCAAATAGGCATCAGGCGGAGCGCCGCCGTAATCTTCGTACTCGTCGTAGCTGTTCCAGGGGCCGTCCGGAAAAGCAAAATCTTCATTGCCATTAAAAAAAGGAGCTAAATTATCGATGTAACCTTTGCGTGTTTGGCGGCCTACGGTAAGATCAAAGCCTCCGGATAAAGGCAGACCGAAAATCCACCGCTGGGTATAATTTACCGAAACCGTCTGATTGGAAGGGGAAAGGTTTAACTCGGCGCCGAGGGTGTTTCCGTATCCCAGAAAATTCCTGTCATTGAATTTCAGCGCAAGAGAAATAGGAAAGGTATCGGGATCGGAAATTCCCGAAAAGGTTAAACCGAAACTTAAATCCGTGGTGGGCTGTTCTTCAACATTGATGACAAGGTTCATCAAATTGTCCACACTGCCTTCGGGAGTTTCCGGAACAATTATCGAGAAAAATTGAAGATTATACAGGTTTCGGAGTCCGTCCATAACCTTTGTTCTGGAAAAAACATCGCCGGGTTCAAGATCAAATTCCCGAAGGATTACCTCATCTTTGGTTTTTTCATTGCCTACGACTGTAATGCTTTCTATGTACGCCCGGCTTCTTTCAACAATCATAATATGATATCCGATTGTTCCCTCATCGGAATTCTTGATTTCTTCCCTGGCAATAGTATTAAAGATATAGCCGTTTTCGTAATAAATATTCGCCACCGCCTGGAGGTCAGCTTCAATCTGCCGGGCATTTACCACACTTCCCGGCTTGGATGAAACATGGGAAGAAAGCTGTTCTCCGGAGAAAATCACATTACCTTCAAAGGTTACGCCGGTAAATCGATAGATGCGGCCTTCATAGATTCTGAATGTCAGCGTCATCATATTTTCACCGTTTTCGTTTTTCCGCACATCCTGGATAACGTCGGTTACCGCCGCGTCGATATAGCCTCTGTCATGATAATACTGAGTTACGGCAGCCCGGTCGGCGGTAAGTTTTAACTCCTGAAAGGCTCCGTCTTGAAAGACGGCAAGCAATCCCCGTTCTTTAAGACTCATCTGGTTTTTAAGAATTCTTTCGGTAAAAACCGTATTTCCCTCAAAACGTATCCTTTCAATGCTGATTTTTTCGCCTTCGTTTATATAAAAAATGAGGGTAATAGTGCCGTTATTATTTTGTTTGAATTCCGAGCGGACGCTTGCATCCGGAAATCCTTCTTCCTGATACTTGTTTTGAATAGCCAACTCATCAACCGCTGTTTTCATTTGGTTGGATACATCGTTGACTTTGAGAGACACGATATCCAGTAACTGGCTGTTTCGGATATTGCTGTTTCCCACAAAAGATATTTGCGAAATAATAGGCCTTTCGGTAACGGAAAACCGTATAATTACCTCGCTGCCCCGGTTATCGGAGGGGACCGCGCTGGGAGAAATAAGATCAAAATATTCCAAAGCATAAATTTTGCTTTGCAATTCAAGAAAGACATCGTCGTTAAACAGCCTGCCGATGTAAGGATCGGTTACGGATTCCAATTCTTTTACATCAACATGTCTGAGTCCATCGAAAGTAATATCCCTTATCGGCTTTCCCTGGTACCAATCAGCTTGCTGCTGGGCGGATACATCTGCTGTAAAAACAAAACCCGCGAAGATTTCAATTAAAACAATTACGATTAACAGTCGGCGCATCAAAACTCCTCTCCACATCATATAAAACCCGGTATTCTAGGGCAAGCCCCAAATAAGGATTAGAATGTCCATTTCCAGCTTAAAGTAAACGAAAGATCGTCAATAAACATATTTTCCAGATGCTGCGGAACAAGATTCAATTTCATGTTGGCGAAAGGACTGTTAAACTCCAGTCCGAGATCAAGTCCAAACCGAATCCCGCCTGTTTCTTCCGCTGTTTCATCATACCGTATAGAACCGATACCTTGAAAAAAAACATCCTTGGTTATGTACTTCCCTATATAAACACTTGTGTTGTCCAAAAAGTTACCTATTTCTCTTAAACCGTTGTCAGGCTGCTGAATTCCTGTTACCAAAAATAAAATATTTTGTAAAACCGGGGTTCGGACCGAAAACATATCCAACCTGAAAAAATCACGCACATTCCGTTGCAAACTTTGAAGTCCGGCAATCCGGGACAAAAGATCGGTACCTGTAGCAATCACAAAGAAGGGATTTGCCAGTCCCTCAGACGAAGCCTGCCCTAAAATACTCATTATTTCAAGCTGTGACAAGGGAGGATTCGATTCAAAACGCGGAGTAAACGACATAACAGGCGCGTTATCCAATATCAAAGAGATGGTGACCGGGCCTTCTTGTGAAATTTCATTGATATCCGCCCTGGCGCTGATAAGGGGATTAAATTGCTGTTCGGTTTCATTAAGATGCAAGGTTCCCTCACGGATATAGAAACTCCGGTTAATGTAATAAATCTCTCCGCCTCTGATGCCGACATCGCCCTTTACGGAAACACTTCCGGACGCGCTGTCGGCCATAACATGAATACTGGACCCAAGACTGGCATAAGCGCTGACTATTGGGAAAGATTCATTTGGATAAAGGAATTCAACCCGCGAACCGGCAGTAATATTTATGTCTACCACGGCATCCGTTGCTGTTCTGTCAGGATCAGCAGATGCGGTGCTTCCGCTTTCGGCATCTCCCATAGTTACAATCGTATTATATCCTGTTACATCTCCCTGGACATCTATAACAGTACCTTCAAGATTGATTATCAATTTTCCGGATGCGTCTCCTGCCGCCTTAATGCCTCCCAAATCCAACGCGTAGGGAATGGGGGATGCTTCCTCGACAAGTATGTTAAGGGTAAAAGTATCGGGAACCCACCCGTTAAAGAGAAAATCTCCGGATACCTGGGCAAGTCCGTCTCCGACGCGGGTAATGACAGGACCAAAAGTCATTTCGGTGCCTTCCAGTTTGGCGATTATGGGGGTCGGACCAATATCAGCGGCAAGATACTGAGGAAGTTGTATACGGATGCTGGTTCCCTTTGCGGTCCCGAAGAATTCCGGTTCTAAAAGAGAACCTTTCACCTGGACGGAAACATCAACAAAGCCTCCGGAGACATTAATAGTTTCTGTTATATAATCAGGAACCATTGCGAATAACGGGACCATATCTACATATAAGTTCGATGTATGGGCATCAATCTGTCCTTGAGAAATATTGCCGATAACAGAACCCCGGAGCGGAGCCGGATTTGAAAATCCCATGTAAAAATCTCCTTCAGGAGACATGGAGAAGCGGATCATCTCCTTGGGACCGCCGTTGACGGTCAGCAATGTTTCATCGTTGGAAACAGTGAATTGAAACGGTTCAGTCACGGCTTTTGTGTCAATATGGAATTTGTACACATCCAGGGATCCCTGAAAAGAATTGACGGCTTCCGGAATTTGCAGCCAGGAGTCGATGGGTTTGTAGTTTACATTGGCCCTTAACCCGATATCTATATTTTTTTCGACAGCGGTACCGCTGATATTCATTGAGCCGTTAAGATCAGACCGGATGAGATTCATTTCTATCGACGGAATATCTATTTCAAAATCACCGAAAAGCACCCGGATGTTCTGTACAATGGCCTTGTCCTGGTCCGCATCGATATGCGCATAGGCGTTGATGGGATAAGTACCAATCATTCCCGTGAGAGAAGAAATATCGATTCCCAAAGAAAACGATTGTACCGAAGACCAATGAAAATCGGCATCAACGGAGGCGATAATATTGCTGGTATGTTCTACAAAGCGGCTTAACCGCATTCCAAAACCGGAAACCGAGGCGTCGAATATTTGATTCGCATAGGCTGCCTGTATGGAATACCTTTCAAGCCCTGCCTGGTCGCTTAACAAAACGGAAAGGGCGGCAGAAGAAAACGTATTCTCCCAATCGGCCCTGGCTGTTCCTGTGAGCGATCCTTTTCCGTCATCAAAATAAATACGGGGAAAAATTGCTCCGTCATTGTCGGCAATACCCTGTATGGAAACATGCCCTGCCGCACCGCCGGGCAGCGGAATATCAACAAATTCCAGGCGTTCCACATCCACCGACCAGAACTGAACATCAGCCCAGCGGACAAATGTTGACAGACTAAATCTTGCCGTACCGTTTTCCAGGGGAATAGGCACAGAATCCGCGAAGATTGACCCGGAATAATTCCCGTCATCTGCCAAAGTCATATATGCGCTAAATCCATAGGAACCGTTGATATTAAGCGATCTTTGGTCAAGGAAGAGACCATCAACAAAATAAGAAAAATCATCGTACACAGCCTGAAAGGAAAATGAAATATCGTTGATGTCGGAAAAGTCCGCGTCACCGGAAAAATCAAGCGTTTTTTCAGCCAAAATGCTTCCGTTGCTCAGTTCAAACCTTCTGTCGGTGCCGGAAAGTGAGAACAAGGCAAGCACATCGCGGTTCCCGCTGTAAGCCGCGACAAAACGGGGCGCGTTATATGAAATATATTCAAAATCGGTAGTAACAAACACTTCCGTTGTAACGAGCATATTACCGGTTTGATCTTTCACCATGTCCGGTATTGCTGATGTATGTACAAAAGGACTCGCCGCTTCTATCATGTCTTCGACAGAAAAGGAATCCAATAAAAACGTCACCTGAAGATGCCGGGGATTAAACTCGTAAGAACCATCCAGATTCACCCGGCTGAGCGAAACATTATCGTAAGATTCAATATCCCGAAAGCGGAAGGCCGAAACCGTAAAAGACAACTCATTGTTCTCGTTTATAAGATACGCGTCGAAGGCTGACAGTGTTAAAGAGCCGATGATTATGCTTTCACTGAAAATACTTATTTCATTGTCAAACGTGTTTATCACAAAATCGGCGTTTAAAGCATTTTCTCTGGTTAAGGATATATCGTTTATTGATAAATTGCCGTTCACCGCCGCGGGAGCAAATTGCACATCACCCTCAAAGAAAATTTCCCCCAGGGGAAGACTAAGGTGAAGCGGAAAGAAATCCGCCCGGACGGCATCCCCTTTGCCTTTTATTTCAAAAGACGCGTCCTCCGCCGTGAATTGCGGAGGAGTTATGCCCGACAAATCAATTTCATACTGAATGTTTTCATCACTGCTTCTTAAAAAGGACGCGGACCCGGATATGTGAGTATTGAGCCATTCATTATAAGACCGCCAATTTCCGTTAAAACTCAATATATCACCGGGAGAAAAATTATCCGCAAAAAGTTCCGCATTGAGCGTATTTGTATCAATTTCATAGCGCACAAAAAGATCATAAGGAGAGCGGTCTTTAATCTTTCTTAATTCGATTACTTCAGGCGTTACAGAAAGATTTACCGTTATTGACTTAAACGTGAAAAGATCGCCCGAAAGAACGGGAACAGACAGATTAAGGTTTCCGTTGCTGAAATCCGCCGCAAAATCGCCGGAAATATCCCCGGACATGCGGGTTTGTATATTTTGACCAAAGAGTCCGGATAAAGCGGTTTCAGCTTCCCATCGGCTGGTAAAAATCAGCCTTCTATTTTGGATGCTGCTGTCAATAGATAAGCCTTGTACCGAAACAGTATTTGCTCCAAAGGTGAAGATTCCGCTTCCGCCGCGCATCCGAACCCGGATCTCATCGGGTAAAAAATCAAGCCCCTGCCAGGCTCTCACAGAATCATTTTGCGGAACATCCTGGGAAGACGGAAAAAGCAGCGAAATAAGATCCGCGTCCCGTTCCGTATCCATATTGATTACCGGCATATCAATCCTGATAGACCTGAGCGAATTCTGCTTTTCTCCCATGATGAGGGCCAAAAGGGAATAAGAAAGCCTGAATCTTCCAATAGTTAGAACGGCTTCCCCGTCATCGTTTAAAATCCGTATATCCCTGATATCTAAAACCGCGAATATGGACGGCCCCATAGAGCCGTATTCTATTTTTCTGCCGAGGAATGCCTCCGCCTCCCCGATAAGATAATCCCTTGTTTCGGCCATTTGACGGAGAATCGACATTCTGAGAGGCTGCAACAAAAAAGCGGTAACAGCAACCAAGGCAATAAAAATGAGAACTTCAATAATAATATGTATATTTCTGGTTCTCTTCCGTTTACCGGCAGCTCCAGTCTTATGTTTTGAGGAATTCTCCACGCCTTATCCCTTAATATACCGCAACATGTTTAAAAAAAACTCTAAAAATTCAGGTCTTTTTTCAGAAGTCCTCCGAACCTCTTGTAAAACTGGAGTTTTACAACTACCTCCCCTATTATAAAATTAGCATGAAATCGGGTAAAATACTATGCGATAAGAACGAATAATTGAAAAACTGACTCATTAGAGGAAATTGCAAACTGAGTTTTGCTGAAGCTCATTGTAAAAGCCTTTTCCCTGTGGTAAAGTAAATCATGATGTCAGTGCCGGTTATACAGAATTTCATTGTTTTTGAAGGCGGAGACGGTTCCGGAACTTCTACGCAATGTGAAATCGTAAGGAGAAAAATTGATCGCTTGATGCCTCAAGCGTTGGAAGTACGGGATACGGCTTCTACGGGGTATTTGTCTCAGAATATATCTCGGTTTCGCACACAATCACCTGTATCTTGCTTTACCACTTTTGAACCCACCGACGGACCTATCGGTAAGACGATCCGGCAGGCGCTTAGGAAAGACGTGATTTTACAGCCCGAAACGCTTGCCCGCCTTTTTGCCGCTGACCGCAATGAACATTTACATCAAAGCGGCGGGATTCTGGAACGCTGCAAACGCAATGAAATCGTCATTTCCGACCGATATGTTCCATCTTCTCTCGTGTACCAGGGAATAGAATGCGGTGAAGAACTTCCCGCAAAACTGAATCAGGATTTTCCTTTGCCGGAGCTGCTTTTTTATTTTGATATTGATCCCGAAACCGCGTTACAAAGAATCGGGAAGCGTGATTTCAGGGATTGTTACGAATACCTTGATTTTCAGATAGAAGTTCACCGCCGCTACAAGAAAATCATTTCCCAATATGCCGATTTAGGAGTCACGGTAACGGTTCTTGACGCTTCAAAACCGGTAGAAACCATCGGCGATGAAATATGGAACATCATATTAAAACTGCCGATCATGAAGAATTTCGGGCCCGAATAAGACTTATTCAGCGTTTCCCCAAAAATGCCGATAAAACAAAGATGAAGAAGAAATCTTTCCCTGTTACAGTTTCCGCAGTCATCTTGATGTGCGTGTTCATTTTTTCTTCCTCAAATTCTCAGATCTTTGCGTATCTTGTAACTTACAAGGAACAATATTACAGGCTTTACCATAATCATTATAATCAGTATCCCGATGATACAATGGAAAATATCTATTATCTTGAGAAGGCTTTGACCGCCGATTTTTGCAATCCGCTTTACGCGATGGCTTTGATTGAGAATGAAACTCAATGGGAAAAATACCGCTATCTTTTTATGATGCATATCAATTTAAAATTGATTGAACAGTATCTCTATTTAGGAAATAAGTGGAACAAACGGAACGCTTATTTTTATAATGCTCCCTGGAAAGAACAAACGTTGGAAGGCTTGGAAACCGCCGAATCCTGTTTCAGAGCGGCGCTTTACTATTGGAACGACGCGATGGAATGGGCGGAAAAAGCCCAGCAAAG
Source organism: Treponema sp. UBA937 (assembly GCA_002293455.1). Taxonomy (GTDB): domain Bacteria; phylum Spirochaetota; class Spirochaetia; order Treponematales; family Breznakiellaceae; genus UBA937. The sequence goes on along the minus strand of DBDH01000099.1, from coordinate 50,660 downwards.
CGCGTTCCGTTTTATCGACCTTCCGCGTATTCATTATTGGCAGGATGAAGCATACCGGATAGAAATTGATGATTTAAACTACGAAAGAATCATCAACCGCGAACTGGATTTTTTGCAGCAAGTCCGCGAAAAATTTCAGGCGATGGAACATTACTATTGAGAAAAGGATGAGTCCAAAGACTGCGAAATACACATTTTTAATCGGCTGCAATTCCCTCTGATAACAAGTTATTTTATTCCCATCAAAAAACTTGACTTCACATCGAGAACCAATTATCGTATAGATATGCGTTTTGGAGGAACAATGACATTTAAAGGTACTATAAAGATAGAGCAAGAAGAAGATTGGTTTGTTGCAACGTGCCTTGAGAATAATATAGCGTCGCAAGGCAAAACAGTAAATGATGCTTTCACAAATCTGAAGGAGGCTATTGCCTTATACTACGAAGATGAAGAAAAACGAAAGGAATTACGTTCTATTCCCAACGAGCAGGTTTACATAACAAGATTGGAAATGGTGGTATAATTGGGACACAAATATCCAATCCTTAGACCCAACGAAATAATTTCAGCATTATCAAAAAAGGGATTTGTTTTCAAAAGTCAAAAAGGAAGTCATGCAAAATATTCAGATGGGCATAATACAGTCATTATTCCGATACATGATACTGTGGCAAGAGGAACATTAAAAGGCATTTTGCTTCAGGCAAATATAGATTTGGATGATTTTTTGAAATTGTTATAACAGCAGAAAACGTATCTTTTTTCCAACACAGATTTTTTTCCCTGCTCACTCCTCACTGAACAAATCTCCCTGCGTGAAATTTTTCTTTACGGTTTCATTTCCAAATGTTCCAATCACGGAAGAGCCGGAAAGTATTGCCAAAAAATCATTTTCATTGATGATGGGGATTCCCAGTTCATTTGCCTTTTTATTTTTTCCTGAGCCTGATTTTGTGTCATTGGTAACAAGAAAAGAAAGATCTTTTGTAACCGACGGTTTCGCGCTTCCGCCGAGGGCTTTCACTTTGGCTTCCGCTTCGCTTCTTTTCATGCTGAAAAGTTCTCCGGTAAAACAAAACGAATAACCTTTTAAAGGCTGCTCGTCTTCGGAAAGCGGAACCTTAATTGAAATAACATTGTGCGAAAGCACCGCGTCGATATGGGACTTTGCTTCGGCGATTCCGTCGGCGATTGTCTTTGCGGTAATTTCGCCGAGACCGAATACTTCCGACAAATCTTTTACCGACGCGTTTTCCAGTTTTTCCAGAGTATCAAATCCGGCATCTGTTACTTTGTCCATGACAAGTTCGCCGATGCCTTCAAAGTCGAACCCTGCGATAAATGCCGAAAGGGACAAAACACGGGGACTCATGATGTGCCGGATTACTTTCGCGGCGGATGTTTCAGCCATCCTTTCATATTCAGAAAGTTCTTCTACGGTGAGTGTGTATAAATCTTCGATGTGATGCACCCTTCCCTTTTCATAAAGCTGCCGGATGAGTTTAACGCCGAGCTCACGGATTTCCAAAACATCAATCCATTTTTCAAGCCGATGCAGCAAGCGTTTCTTGCATTCAGGGTTTGGACAATAAAGACGGGTTCCCGCGTCTACAAGAGCGGTATCGCATGTTCCGCAAACGGAAGGCATATCAATTTCTGTTTGATCATTGTTATTTGCTTCATTGCCTGACGCAAGACCTTCGATCTTTGGAATGATTTCTCCGCGTTTCACTATCGTTACAAGCGAACCGATCTTTAAGCCCATACTCCTGATCATTCCCGGATTGTTCAGGTTCGCGCGCTGTACCGTCGTTCCCGCAAGCCGCACCGGCGGATCGATAATACCAATGGGCGTGTAGGTCGCGCCGGATTCGCTCCATTCAACCGCACTCAGCATACTGACCGCGGTTTCAAGTTCAAACTTAAACGCGATCTGCCGTTCGGGGCGGTCCTTGCGAAGATCATCCATGTTGACTTGTTTATCCTTAACAACAAGACCGTCAATATCAAAAGAAAGTTCCTTTCGCTTTTCCGAAATTGTTTCGCGGTACTTGATGATGTCTTCGGGATTATCGAATTCCTCTGTGCCGGCTGTGGTAAAACCGCGGCTCTTAAGCCACTCAATTTTTTGGATTTCATCGGTAAAGTAATAATCATCATTTGGATTCGACGCGTCGTAACAGATACAGTGCAGGTCCTCGCATCCGCTTCCGTCTTTCCGCCGCATGATTCCGTTAGCCGCGTTCCGGCAGTTTGCTTTGTCGCGGTATTTTTCGCCCCATACTTCGTGGGTCATAATCACTTCGCCGCGGATGCCGCCGTTAAAGGGAATGTCCAATTTTGATACAACGCCGTTCATCCGTTTTGCGTTCGCGGTTATGTCATCGCCGGTTTTGTTTTTCCCGCGCGTAACGGCTTTGGAAAGATTCCCGTCAAGGTATTGCAGTTCAAGGCTCGCGCCGTCAAGTTTGTACTGAACCACATAGGCTGACGGATGAATTTTTTCCGCCCACGCAAGAAATTCGCCCGGATTGGCCGCTTTGTCCTGACTTCCCATAGGAATGATGTGTTCGGCTTTCGGAAAACCATCTGTGGAATCTCCGCCGACTTCCGCAAGAACAGGATTCGCGGGATCGATTTTTTTTAACTCATCCCAAAGATCATCAAATTCCTTGTCGGAGATTTCCGCCTCGCCGTTGTAATAAGACGCGGAATATGTTCTTATGAGCGCCTCCAGTTCCCGCGCCCTTTCCGGTTTTTTGTCTTGAGCCATGCTCTGTGTTCCCATAAAAAGCATTATACCTAATACGATGATTCTTCGGCTACGGCATGTTGACGACGGCACTGATTCTTGTTGCCGGATTCGTCTTTTTGTAGTATAAAATATTCATGGACGCACAAATAGAGAAATTAGAAAAATTGATATCAGAATATAAGCAAAAAATGCTGGGACAGGCAGATTTGGCAAAAATGACAGGCTTTGCTGTCAGCTACCATTCTACCGCGATAGAAGGCAGTACATTGACAGAGAATCAGGTTTATAACCTGCTTGATCTTGATATTCCCGCTAAAAACAAACCGTTCAGCGAACAGCAAATGGTGATCGATCATCAGGAAGCGCTTATTTTTGCTTTGGACAAAGCTAAAGAAAAAATGCCTATCAGCGAAAATTTTATCAAAGAGCTTGGAGCTATAGTGTTAAAAAACACCGGTGCAAAATACGATACGGCTTTGGGAAATTTTGACAGCTCAAAAGGTGATTATCGGCTTATCAATGTTTTTGCGGGAACAAGGCGTTTCCCTGATGCCGGTAAAGTGCCCGCGCTTATGAAAACACTGATACATGAAACAAACCGTAACATAGAAAGCGTCAAAACATTCCGCGAAAAGTGCGAAGCAGCCTTTGAATTGCATTACCGCTTTGTAAGCATACACCCCTTTGCGGACGGCAACGGACGTGTGAGCAGACTCTTGATGAATTATATGTTATCAATGTTCGATTTGCCGATTTTCTATGTTTTCAAAAGCAGCCGCATCTCTTACATTCAAGCATTGGAACGTGCACGGGAAACCGGGAATCCTGCTGTTTTCTACAGCTTCATGGTTCGGCAATATCTGAAGTTCATTCGCAAGGAATTGACATAACAAGAGTCAATCTCATTTTTTCCTGAATAATAATTCCCGGACTTCGTGCTGTTTCGCGATTCCCTTTGATTCAAATTTCGTTTCCGGCCGCCATTCTTGACGCGGCGCGAATCCTTCATATTGATTATAGATTTCCGGCGTTGCCGTCAATTCCGACAAAGCCCAGTCTCCGTAATCGGCCCAATCGGTGACAAAATAGATATAGCCGCCGGGAATCAGTTTTTCCGCAAGCAAACGGTTAAAAGGCCGTTTAACAAGGCGGCGTTTATGATGCCGCTTTTTCGGCCAGGGATCGGGGAAAAAAATGTGAAAGGCTTCCACGCTGTCCGCAGAAATCATTTTTTCCAGAACTTCCACCGCGTCATGTTCGACAATTCTGATGTTGGATATTTTCCGCTGTTCAATTTCCCAAAGCAGCCGGCCAATTCCCGGCCTGTGAACTTCCAGTCCGAGATAATTTTTTTCGGGATTCGCTTCCGCGATCATGGCGGTTGCAATCCCCATCCCAAAGCCGATTTCTATTGTCAGCGGATGTTTGTTTCCGAAAAGTGTTTCCGGATTGAGCATCGTTTCTGAAAAAGGGATACAGAAATTATCTTTTAGGTTTTCATAAGACCGCTTCTGGGCATCGCTCATTCTGCCGGCACGAAGCACATAGCTTTTTATTCTGCGGGAAGATTCTCCGGGCGCTTCTCTGTTCATGTTCAATCCGTTATTCTGGAGTTTTGCAATTGCCTCATTTCTATCTGATTCCGGTTCTTTCCGTTAAGGCGGAAAGAAAAATTTCGGGGGATTCCGCCCAAAGAGCAAGGCTTTCACAGTCCCTGGGCAGCGAAAGAGACGATAATGTCCCCTCGGCATTTTCAATCTTTACCGTTCTGAGAAAAGCTCCGCTTCTGTCATAACAGATAAAATAATGTGCCGGATATTCTGATTGTATCGAATATCGTCTGTCTTCAATGGAGAATTTCGGAAAAGGATGGGCGGCGCCGCGGACATCAAAAGTGAGCTGCATACTGCCCGTCATCCCGGCTTTATCAATCAGTTCTACCGTAAACACACCTCTTGGGAGTGCTTCCCTATCCGGCATCGATATACTGTGGGTGCCGATCCAGGTCTTCCCATCGGTATTGATTAAAACCCAGTCCGACGCGGAAAGACGCCAGCGAAGGCCTTCTTTTTTGTGGGAAATAATCATCTCATCAATATCTTCCATTCCGTCATCATCCGACGGAGTGATAAACACATAATACCGTCCTTCGATGGTTCCGCTCTCCGCGTAATAACAAAGTCCGATATAGCCTTCGTTAATATTCGGATTATTCTGCGAACAGGAAAAAGAAAACAAGATAATGAACACAATTCCGGCGGCAAGAATGCGGAACTTTCTTGTATGATTAATCATTGCAGACAGTATACTACAAACAACAAATAATGAGCAATGAGCGGTTAACAAAGAAAAAGAATCCTGCTCATTGTTATTTGTTCACTGTTACTTGACTTGCCTCTTGTGACGGACTATGTTTGAGCGGTGGATCACTATTGGAAACAGGCGGCGTTTGGGCTGCTGTGTATGCTGGCATCTGTTATTCCGGTCTTTGGGCTTGATGAAAGCCGGGACCTGGAAAACCGGCGGCTTGCTTTTATCAAAGAGGCTCTCAGTGAAAAAGAAATTGCTTACGAAGAACGTTCCCTTTTTACAAGCCAGGGAGGGTTCGGCTCTTCCATTCATGTAGTGTATTCCTCAACGGAGGCAGATACCGGAACCGGACAATTTGTTCTCGCGGTTCCCCTCTCCACATTAAACGATACCCAGGATATTGCGCGCTTCGATATAACGGCGGCTTTGAACATCGCGGAACGGCTGAAAGATAGGCCCATAAACGCGCGAATTGCCTTTCTCGGTGATGAATATTCCAGTCTGCCGGAAGATGTTTCCGGCATAAGAAATATCGGACTCGCCGATCTTGTTTCACTATGCGATACTCCGGAAAATGTGATTATATGTTATTTTGATCTGCCCTTTACTCCCGGCGCGCTCACGATTCACCACGGTTCCAGCGGTGTCGTTGCTCCTCTGAGCGTTCTGGAACCCTTAACAGACGCGTTTGAGGAATGTTCGATCCCCTATTCGCTTTCCATCAATTACAATGAATTGTATAAACTGCGTTTGATTCAAAGTCAGAAACCCCTGGACATCATTCAGGCGGCGGCGTTTCCCAGCCTGCTTGTCAAAGGAAAACAAACGGCATCAAATTCTATTTCAGCGGAACTTTGCGGAGAATCTTTTGCGGACTATGTTTCCGGCATAGATATTTCTTCTGAAAACTATGATACCCACTATTCCTTCATAAACATATTTAACAAAACAATATACTTTAGTGAAATTGTTACGGTCTTTGTCTTTTTGGCTGTCGGCATAGTATCCCTGATTTTATTGTTCGTATATTCGTTAACCCACAGGTACATTCTGTCGGTTCAGTGGAAGGTATTTTCTAAACGTTCATGGATTGTTCTGCTTCATTTTCTTCTTCTGACAGGAAGCCTTTTTATTTCCGGTCAGATTTATTTTCTTATCCGAAGGATCATCCATATTCCTGACCTCCAGGCGGATTACATCAGCATTTTAATGAGGATCTTTATTGCTCTGTGTTTTTATAACCTTTTTGTTCCTGTGTTTTACCGTATATGGATTCCCAGAAAAGATCTGTTTTACGGCAACGCGGCGGTAACTCTGGCGGTAATTGGGACAATTATCGCGGCGTTTATAGATATTACTTTTGTGCCGCTTTTTCTCTGGAGTTTTATCTTTACGATCCTGGGTACCGTTTTTACGAATCCCTGGGCAGCTTTATTATGCTTGACAGCAATTCCTCTTCAATTATGCGGCGCCCTTATCAATATTATTTCTTCCGGCAGTCCTGCCCTGGCAATATTGATTATGTCAAACAATATAAATACAACGCTTTTTATTGCGTGTATCGCCCTTCCGGAAATTCTTATGGCAAACCGGGTTATTCTTCTTTTCCGCCGGAGCAGGAGCGACCGGGAATTAAAGAGCAGAACCATTCGGCAATTGTCAGTTATCGGCGTGACCGTTGTTCTTTTTGCGGTCTTGGGAATTGTTATGGCGAACCAGGCTCAGCCTTTGCCCTTTAGAAAAACCGTCACAGAAGCGGAGCATTCTCCGGGGCAGGTTTTACACGCGAATCTGACCAGTACGGAGTACCTTGACCGCCGGGTCCTTGCGCTTTCCATGGACGCGCTGGGGAATCCGGCGAAGTTTAATGTCAGTATCAGTAACGTAAATCAGAACACGCCTTTTGTTATTTACGATGCCCCCACTCCCTTTGAACGCCTTAATGAAGATAATACGGCCCTGTTCCGTTTAGGGGAGCGGCCGGATAATCCTTTTGAGATGGAAATTGTCCTGCCTGCCGAACTGCAATGCACAGTACTTCTGGAGGCCGTTTATTCAAGCTGGGACAGCGCCGTTGATCCGGAGAAACCTGAGAATACGGAAGATTACGCGGCAGCGTACCGATTATCGCTTTCAATTCCTGAATAAGACCTAATAGTTGTCTGTTAAAAAATGATTTTCAGTATCACCGGTTCTTTTGAAAAAACGAGATCAGCCATAGGAACCTGGTATGAAACTGAATCGTTTTGCGTATTGATATTTCCAGCAGCGGAAGCGTTTAACGCGTTACCGTTTTGATCAACAAAAGCGGCTTCCATAGTTCCCTGAGTTTTTACGGAAAAATCAAACATGTAACCGTCAAGAGCTTCCGTAAACAATGCCTGTTCATTTACGCCGACATTTACCGGAACATCTACAAATGTAAAAACAAGTTCTTTTTTGCCGTTCCTTTCGGTATACGTTACGGTTTGACGGCTTTCATCCAAAAAAGCGGCCAAGGCATCGATGCCGGCAAAATCCAAGGTTGCCGTGACAAGAACATGCTGTCCCTGCCGTTCCGATTTATATGACTTTAAAGATAATCCGTCAATACGGGAGAGCGTTTTTTCAAAATCGTTTCTGCTAAGCGGAAGCGGGGGCTGCCGCGCATTTCCGTCCTGCCTTCCGACAGCGTCAAGAGAATCTGAAACCATGTATATCATGTCGATAGTTCCTGAACCGTCATTACGTATAACGATGCCGGATGTTATGCCGATGCAGGATGATAATAAAAACAACAATGCCGTTGTAAAAACAACAAGCCTTATTGTTGTAAAAACAACATAGTTACAATGTTTACAACGCATTTGCTTCTCCTCGCAAAAATATTAAAATTCTTCGGAATGAATTTTCACATCATGAATTCTGACGGGAATTTCCTGCTCAATCAATGTCAACACTTTATTCATCACAGATTCGCCGTAAACCTTGGAATTGGAAACCAGGGCTCCGCCGATCTGCGCAAAGGAAAGAGAATCCTGCAGATCGACCTCCGCAACGCTCATGTGAAAACGCTGGCGGATTTTATCTTTCATGGAAAGGATAATTCTCCGTTTTTCCTTTATATTTACCACATCGGGAATCTCAAAAATAAGCTGAATCATGGAAACAATCATCGTTCTACTCTCGCCTGACAAACATCAATCTATGAGGTATACTATACACTATTGATGGGCAGTTTGCTAAGGCGTTTAAAGACTATTTCGATAGCATTGCACTCCATTTTTCCCTTTTTTCTCCTGTTGCTTGCGCTTCCGCTTGCGGCGCAGGAGGAAGATTCTGTCATTCCCGCTGACGGCGATGTTGAAATATTAAAAAATCTTATCGTTCAGGAAGATCCAGCCCAGCTTCTTGACCTCAACTTGTGGGACACCGATGTTTCGTTGTTTCTTTCAGGGTATTGGAACGGAACGCTCAGCGGCAATTTGGGCCTATCGCTTACGCCTTTGGGAGTGATGGCGGCTTCTACAGATTCGCCGATCTTGTTCACCCAAGAAACGGATTTGACTTTATCTTTATGGATTAAAGAACGATGGTTTGTCGAAGCCGGGTTTCTGGATGAATATACCATGAATACCTACCGCGGCGGTTATCAGGGAAAACCTGGCGAATTCATACAGTATGTCGGCATCGGAAATACCGGTTTAGACTTTCCCGAATATCCTTATCTTGATTTGGGCGGCGATTCGGGGAGTTCCGCCGGAATTTACGGCCGCTTTGGTACGGAAACGCTGACCATCCACAGCATATTTCGTTACGATGCCGCTGTCCGGGAAGAACGCGTGTACGCGGGAGACCGGGAAAGAACCTATTCCTATGTTTCTGTTGAACATCCCCTCCGCGGAAGGTCCTTTGTTCTTCCCGATGAGAATCTGGATTCCGTACCGGTGGTCTACATTGAAGATTCCAGCGGCAATCTTACGGGCAGTGACAAACGCAGATACCGGAGGGCGGAAAGCAGCGAGCTGGCCGCAAGCGCCCAATACGGCATTATCGAACTAACAAACAATCCCGACGGCAGGGTTATCGTATTGTATACAAAAGGGTCAAATTCCCCGTGGGAAACTTCTATGGGGAATTATGCTTCGTCCGGATTTCTGAAAGACGTGCAGGATTATTTCTCCGGTTTTGATTTAACCCGGTACGCTCAGCCGGGACAGGAAGACCCGTCAAAAAAATATCCCGGAACCATAACGATTGCCGTTAACGGCAATGATATTCCGGCCCTGGTAATCTATGAACCGGGGACTTTTTCGCCCTTTGAACGGCAAAACCGATACGAGGCTCCCAGTTCAAACACAGCGTCCGCCGGTCTTGTAAGGCTTTCCACCGATGAGCGTATCAACGGTTATGAAGTACTGCCGCTTGAAGATCTTTTCACCGCGCCGGATGTACAGCTTGGCCTTGCTTCCCGGTCACGGAGAAATATCTATGAACTGACCAAATACGGCAGTTTTGGAGACCGGAGATCTTTGGAAAGCCGGTGGCCTTTGACGGACATAAGCAAAGAAATATATCTTCCTGCCGCGATGGAAAGCAACGAAGATATAAGCATCCGCTTTACGAATTACGGAAGCGGAGGGTCGTATTCGCTGGGAACCGATATTGTGCCGGGTTCCGTAAAAGTGTACCGCGGCGGTATTGAAGATTCCCGTTTTAGTTTTAATAAGGATACAGGCCTGGTGGTTCTGGAATATCCGGCGTCTTTTAACGAAACCATCCGGATAACGTATTTGAGACAAAATAATCAGCGTGAGTTTGGAAGCCTTGCGGGAGGAATCGGCGTTGAATATGATCCCGCGGGACCTTTGAGTACGGCGCTTGCGCTTGGAGTCCGCTGGAACACCAACGATGACGCTTTTTCGGAAGCGGGGTCGGGCAATGAAGGGAACGCGGGAGTAAGCGGTCAAGTTTCATGGACCGAAGAAAATCTTAAGGCGAAACTTACGCTCGGAGCGATTCTTGATCAGCCGGATACGTCGGGGCTTTACAGAATTGCGGGAATGGAAGAAGAGAGCAGATATATCGACATACATGCGGGAGACTCTTTTATTTCCGAGGCTCCGGAAAAACAACAATCATCTTTTTTTGAAACGCCTCTTACGGATCAAAACCGCGCTCCGCTTGTGTACAGAAATTACCGGGAGTCGAATCTGCTGACTTCTTCTTTGCACCCCATCGAATGGAGCGGCGCGGAAAAAATCGCTTCCGAAGAAGGACCTTATCCTGTCTGGGACAACAGTATAAAACGGGAAGTCCTGGCTGCCGAGTTTTCCCTGGATAACGAAAAACTTTGGACAGGATTTCAGTCTCCCCTGGGGGATGATCATAATTTACATACCGCCGAACAAATTGATATTCCCATCAGATTGTACGGTTTTAATACCGATCTCTCTCTTGGAGACTTTGACGTAAAAGTACAGTTCGGAACGCTAAAAGATCAGGACAACAGGTTTGGAGAAAATCCCGAAGTGATTGTCACGGAAACGATTTATTCCGCGGGAGAGATTGACGCTGATGGGAATATTAAGGTTAAGCCGGTCGTACTTAATAACATAGAACGCGGTCAATTAAAACACGCGAATTATATGCGTGTTTTAATTGACGGCAAAGGAAACAGCGTAAGCGGCAGAATTCTTTTCGCTCCGCCTGTCGTGTGGGGAGCGTCCTTCAGGCCGATAGAAGCAGATAACAGCAACGCGGTTTCACAATCGTCAAACGTAAGCGCAAAAGAGATGTTTGATAACGATCTTCGTTCCAAATACGCAAGTCTGATTGATAAGCTGCATCCCAATAATGTTACTCAGCGGGTTCTAAACGTCGCATGGAAAGAAGGAAGCACAAATACGGCATACGGCGTTGACACGAGAATTCCCTGGATTCCGCTGATCAATTATGATACGCTCAGTTTTTTTGTGAAAGGACCGGAAACAACGGCAACAGATGCGGATGAAACTGACAAGCAAATTTTGCAAAACGCGGAAGTACAGTTTCATATTACACAAGGTCCAGCCGCGCTTAACGCTTCCGGAAAAACAAGATTAAAAGTAATTATTCCGGGCGGCGCTTTCACACCCGGCGAGTGGTCTAAGGTGGAAGTTGAGTATAACGGTTCTTCGCCGGAAGTCAGAGTGTCCGGCGTAACAATAGACAAGGCAATAGTAAGTTACAATCCCAATCAAGAACACTATAACGATGAACAGGACAATTCCGGGCAACAAAGTTACATGATACTTTTTATAAAACCAGAGGATGGAAAATCCCTTCCGGCGGGACAATTTTCGGCGGATGAAATCATTTTAGAAAATTCTATTTCTTCATACAAGTTCAATGCCGGAGCTTCCGTAGATTGGCGCATTCCGGGAGTAATTCTTTCTATAGGAAACGTTGATATACTGGAAGATGTTTCAATCCAATCCAATCTGGAATCCGCTTTTAGAACCAGCCCCGAACACAGAAACATAGAACCTTTCGCGGGCCTTCTTGGTTATTCAAAAATCGCGGGAACAATCTTGGATACGCTCTTGTCGCTTAACTTCCGCATAAATGCCGATTCACGGCAGACTACATGGAACGCAGGTTACGAGATTGACAGAAGTTTCGGCCCTGTTTCCTTCAACAATCACTTCCAAACAGGTTCCGGCGGTGAAAGTCTTTTGCATGAACTTTCGCTCGGTCTTGCGCCAACGTTTGGCGTAACAAAGGTGGAAGCGGGAATCGAAACGTCCGCGGAATATGAAGATATGCGTCTGGACAGAATCTGGGAAACCTATGCGGGATTTAAACCCTTTGACGGCAACAATTCGGGCATAAGGGCGGATTTTTACGCTAATTGGCTTAGTTACAATGAAGAACCAGACGGCTGGACTTCGTCATTCGGAGACGGATGGCTGCGAAGCTGGGAAGCTATGCTGCCCGATGCCGGTAAGGACGCGGACAGACGTAACGCAAAACTGTCAATCAGCGGCACGGTTGACACAAAGCCTGTCGGCGCGAACATTTACTTGGAAGGAGAATCCATTTATAACAAGGTACAATCGACAACCTTATCCAACAGCACGGTTCGGCTTGAACTGCCTTTTATGATAGGAAAAATCAACGCAATGTTCCGGCTTGAACGCGGCTTTAATTGGGGATTAAACCGTTCGGGAACATCGTTTTACGATGACAGCCAATGGTTTATGAACAGCTTACAGGCATCCGCTCCCCTTTGGGCATCGATTCCTCTTTATTCACTGTTTGATCCGTCTCTGTATGATTCAATGAAAACGATGTATGATGCTTCAAAGTGGAACGCTTTTACCGAAAACAGCCTGTTTCATGATCTTACGGAAATACATTTTCAAATTCCTCAGATGAACGGACTGCCTTCATTTTTCATTCCTTCCGCGTTTAACATGGCGCTAAAGCGTAACTTGCATCAAAAGTTAGATACATTATCAGATGTACTCAATCTGAATGCCTCTATTGATTTTGCCGCGGTTAACCTGTTTGGAGCTTTCGGTTCAACGCCGATCATGAAATTTTATCAGAGCGATGAATTTTCCAACCGCCTTGAAGGCAGCATTGCTTTCCCAAGAGGGGAAGATATTTCTTGGCAGTTCCTTATGAATCAAAACATGTCGTTCTTCGGTTTTACCGAAGCCGTTCTTATTCTTGACAACACGCTGACTTTTACCGATTCAGGCTGGTCGGAAAGTTTGAAGATTGATTGGCTCGTACCGACCAAAAAAAGCCTGCTTTCTGTTTTTTACAGCTTTCTCATGGGAAAAGCCCTCGGCCTGAAAAACTTTCCCGCCCTTTCGGAAATCGCGGCACAGCCGTTCAGTCAGCTGCGGAACGAAACGCTTGAATTAAGCATCAGTGAAAAGGATGATGAACTTGTTATGAATCTTGATCTGCGCCATGAATCAATCATCCGCTTGGAAGGAAGGCTTTACTTTTCCGTTTTTGCGGAACTGTCGGCGCTCTACCATTCGGCAACCGAAATCCTTTCGTTCATCGGCACTATAGGAACAATGCTGAACATCAGCTTCTGAATCTTACGCAGCAGCTTCTGCGGCCGTTTCTTCTTCCGCATCCGGAACATTGTCGGAAATACCGTCCAGAATAATTCGTATCTCCTCTTTATGTTCCGCGGATATTCCTTCCATTTCCAGCAGCTCTTCAACCGCGTCTTTATCAGTAAAGCCGTCTGTCACGGCTCCTTGCAGTTCTGTGATACCGTCCGGAACGGAAGGATCGGAAACAAGAAGAACCCTCGCGATAGAAAACCTGATCTGTGGTGTTGAAAGACCGGGAACGGCGGAAAGATCGGCATTGAGAATTTCGCGGTAATTTTCAAGGGCTTTGACATAAAGCTCCGCATACTCCAAGGTTTCGGCATATTCAAATTTTACCTGCAAATCGGCATTTTTTTTGAGCCAAAGATCGTAACTATCAACAGCTTCGATTTTCTTTTCCGCTTTTTGTATGCGCGCGTATAAAAGCAAAAGATCATCATTATTCTGGAGAGCAAAAGCATATCTTGAAATTACGGCATCAGCTTCGCTTGTTTTTCCCAAAGCAAACAAAACCAGGGCATGATTGTACCCGTCGTCCGCGCTTTCCGGCACCAGTTCCAGGAGCCGCGTATAATGATTCAGAGCCGCTTCCAAATCGCCGTTTTTTATCCGGGCGTAGGCCGCCGATTTTAAAGCCATCGTATTCTGAGGATCCCGCCGGATGATGCTTTCAAATAACAAAGCGGATTCTTCGTAACGTCCAGTTTCAAAAGCGATCCGGCCTAAATTGTATTCGGATGCAGATTTTGTTTTATCCGCGGCCTGAGCGCGTTGAAACCATTTTTCGGCTTCATCATATTTTCCCATGTCCATGTATGCAACACCAAGGGAATAATATTCCTCGGCGGATACGGCTCCCGCGGATGACGCGCATGAAGCGAGGAACATGCAAAACAATAGTACCAGCAACAGGCTTGCGGCTTTTTGTTTAATGTTTGTCATGGGCGGTCTCAAGGACAGTATCTTCAATCTCCCGCAGCTGGGCGCGGTAGAGCTGAGCAATATTCGAACCATAGTCCGCAATAAGCTGTATGATGTTCCGCGGATTTTCCGGAAGGTCAACGCCGTTTACCCGGTCCCCCGCGTCTCCCAGTCCCGGCAGAATGTACGCGGCTTTATTCAAAATCGGATCCATCCAAAGAGTCGATACCGAACAATTTTCCAAAGCCCGAACCACCCGGAGCGCTCCTTTCAAAGCGGCAATGACATTGAAAAACTGAACCGAACGCGGTTTAACTCCTTGATCAAGAAGGTATTTAATTACAGTAACAAGGCTGCCGCCCGTGGCATTCATGGGATCGGCAAATATCAAATCCTTGCCGTGCAGGCTTTCAAGATTAAAATACGATTTTTCCAGGTCCAGAATGTATTCCATATTGTTCTCGCATTTTTCATCATCCCTTTTTATTTTGAATAAGGCAAAAGGCGTAACATATCCATGAGATGAATATTCCTGAATTTCCTTTGACATGATCATCGACGGAAGAAGCGCGCCGCGAAGCATGACGCACATTACAGTATTTTCAATTTTTTCATCGATGTTGGTGATTTTATGAACGGCATAATTTTGAAAAGGAACGGTTACCGGTGTTTTGACAATGAGGTAATTTTTATTGACCCCGGTAGCCCCGCCGTAAGCAAGTTTAAAGAGCATTTCATAGGCCCTCTGAATGTAATACACAAACTCTTGATGTTCCGTTCTGATATCCCGCAGTTTTGCAATAACTCTGGACGCTTCCGGATGACTTTCCTGAGGAGTTTTAAAAGAGTACACATTGATGTTTTTTTCATTATTACAAATATCCTGCATCTTCAATCCCATCTGATTATACAGAGTGATGAGATTCTGTTCCTCTCGGCGGCGGTCTCCGGCATCGGCAGTAGAGGAAAGGATATTGAAAGAATCCGTGAGCTGCCTAAACATGTGATCCATTTCCGCAATATGGTCTTTATCAGTCTCCGTAAGGAATCCGTCCAGGTCTTCTGCTTTAAGAATTATTTTGCTCATAAAAAAACCTCCAGGGAATGCCCTGAAGGTTTTATACCCTATTTTTTGTTGTTCGTCAAAGCCTTAACGCCCCAAGGCGTCCATTTAGAGCCAGACACGAATGCCTAATTCTCCGGCAATGTCCCAAAAAAGGCCAAAATTGGGAACTACCGCAAGCCCGATAGCGGGAGCGACATCCAAAAACACCTCAAAAATATTGAATTGCAGAGAAAGACCTATGGGAAGCCGCGCTCCAAGACTAAACCCAAAATAATCATTGCCGAATCCCAAATTCACAATGCCGCCGACGCCTAGGAACCAGCCGAGTTCAAGCTCTCCGCTGTTCAGCAAATCGTCGTCAAAAAGATAATAATCACCGGTTATTCCCAAGCCGAAATAATGGGGATCAATTCTAAGATTTACTCCCCAATATACGGGAAGCTGGGGAACTTTGAGGCTCAACCCGACATTTCCGCCGCCTCCGCCGCCGCCATAGCCGCCTCCGCCTATCACGCCGATGCCAAGACCGTCCGGATGATCAGCAAACGCCGCCGCTCCGCCTAAAACCAAAAGAACCATTACCATTAACACAATCTTTTTCAAAATATTCCTCCAAAAAAAAGTTTTTAAACCATCGTTATTTAGTATAACGTATTTTTGAAAAAAATACACTGTAAAAAAAATTATCAGCGCAGGTCCGCCTTACATGAACTTCAAGGCATTTCATTGATTTTTTCGATGAAAGGACTTTGCAATTGAGCTCTGGCACGGATGCTCCATTCCCCCGCTTCTGGTTTTTCCGCCAAAAGTTCCCAGAAATTCCTTGCCGTAGTCAGGTTTCCGTTTCCGTATATCGCGCCGCCCAAATAATAGACCGTTTTGTAATATTCAACTTCTGCCGCATACTCCGACAATGGCGCGTCAATAAGGATACGATCAAGCAAATCATCCGCGCTGCTGAACGCATAATCAAATTGATTATGCAGTAAGTTTTCAATAATAATTGAATTTTGAATCAAAAAAGCAAATAAAAGATGATCCGCGGCTTTTACATGACGGCCGGAAATGTAATAATAAAGTCCCAATTCCCGATGCGCTTTTTCCACCCAATGATTGTTATATCTGAAAACCATAAGAAATTGATCCAGGCCTTCGTTTTCCAGAACCCGGCCCATAGACTCTTTGGCAAAAGTATTATCTGTACCCGACCAGAGTGTATCATTTTTAAGAATTTCAAGATAAGCACTTTCCATGAGGGTATATTCCTGACGGATTTTGCGGAGATCAGCCATGCGGTAAAGAATCTCCAGGGCAAAATCCGGTATTTCAAGCCGATCTTTCAGGTTGTAAGCTCTTTGATACTGTCCAAGAGCTACGCCCAATTCTCCTTCCAAACGGAAAACTTCACCAATCCAATATTCCGCTTCAGGATAATCCTTCAATGTTCCAAACGCTTTGAGAGCCGCTTCCGCCGAATCGTTAAAACTTTCTTTAGGAAGGCGGTAATATAATTCATCCAATGCTTTTGAAACATTTATCACATTCCGGTCAGCCGCGTACTTTTCCACATTGCTAAGGGAATCGTTAAGACGGCGGACCTCCGGCAAAGACAAAACAGCGATCAAGTCCTGTTCCATCTTTGTATACATATCCCGGCGCTGCTGCCTCGCGTCTTCAAAAGCCATAAGGGCATTCCCGTAATCCTGATTACGGAAATAGGATTTCCCCTGTTCCAGCGTAAACCAATAAGGCCGTCCGGCAGTCTGAGCCTCTATCACAAAAAGCAGAGAACAGAGAGTAAAAAGCAAAAAAAGTTTTTTCATAATTTGGCTACCTCTTCTTTAAACGCAGCGTCCGCATCTTCTTTGTTGATAGTTCTGATGATTTCACCATGTTTAAAAATTAGGACTTTTTCCCCCGCGCCGGTAATTCCCAAATCCGCGTGTTTGGATTCTCCGGGACCGTTCACGGGACATCCCATAATCGCCACGGTAATATTTTTATCAAGTTTATACAGATAGTCCTTCCATTTTTCCGTAAAACCGTGAGTGTCAAATCCGGCTCTTCCGCAGCGCGGACAGGAAATGATATTCACCCCGTTTATTTTTTCCCCCGAACTTTCGGCAAGCGCCCCAAGAATTTCCCGTCCGGCGATCACTTCGTTTTCCATGGTATCCGAAAGCGACACACGCAAAGTGGCGCCTATTCCCTGCCGCAAAAGCGCGTGAAAAGCGATAGCGCTTCTCACCACGCCGGAAATTAATGGACCGGCTTCGGTAATTCCCAAATGAAGCGGAACATCGCTGCGGCCGCTCAGTATTTCATTTGCTTCTACCGTTTCTTTTATAGACGATGATTTCATGGAAACAAGAACATTCTGAAAGTTGAATTCTTCAAAAACCGCCAATTCCCGTTCCGCCGTTGTCACTAAGGCTTCCGCTCTGGACATCTTTTTTTCATCAACAAGATTTCTTAGGTCCTGAGGCAGGCTTCCGGCATTCACCCCGATACGAATAGGGATGTTTTTTGACGCCGCTTTGGAAACGACCTGTTCCACGCGGTCAGAGCTTCCAATATTTCCCGGGTTTATTCTGATTTTAGCAATAGGATAATCGAGGCAGCGAAGAGCGATTTTATAATCGAAATGAATATCGGCAACTAAAGGCATGGACACCATCGACGAAAGTTTCCCCAAAACATCGGCAGCGTCCAGGCTTGGAACCGCAAAACGCAGTAATTTACATCCCAGGGCTTTAAGCCCCGCGATTCTTGAAAGCAAGGCTTCACCTTTTTCACCTTCCAAATCCTCAGCGGAAAGGGCATCTTTATACATGGTTTGCAGGACCACAGGATGAGCGCCGCCCATGAAAACAGAATCGACATGAGCGAACCCGCCGATTTTTATCAGCTTCGACGATTGAAATACAGTCATGACCTATTATCGGCATATTTATCGAATTTGCCCAGTAAGCCGGCCGATTTATGTTGAGGAAGTCAAAAGATAGATTTTACATATTCTTCCGGTGTTTGAATAATCAAGCCTTTTTCTTTGTAGTCTTTCTTATTTCTCGTTAATACAATTGATATACGATTTTCACGGGCGGTAAAATATTGAATTCCGTCTTCAAAATCATTGCATGATGAGTTTAAAGCTAAATCTACTATTTTTTCTCCCACCGGCAAAACATGCAGCATAACAAATCGAGAATGATATCCGAATCTAAAAAAACTTTATTCATATTTTCTTTCCAAATAGCTTACATAATCGATGTTTTTAAGATCACTATCAGATATGACACCGCTCAGCTCTTCAACTAAAGGAGAATATCGTCTATTGTGCCTCTTATCGGAAATAATATTCCTAAAATAATCTTCTACCATCCTGGAAAGACTGCTGTTACATTCTACCGCGTATTCTTTCGCGTACTGAATCACCGACTCGTCCAATTTAAGCGTGAGTTTTTTATACATGTGATCAAACTCCTATACGCATAGGAATAACACATATAATACGTACAGTCAATTATTTTCACAATGTATTGAGAATTTAATGAGAACCCTAACTCATCTCGGCAGATTAATAAGATATATCAACGTCTAATACCGTAAAATCAGCACCTGAATTCACAAGTTCCTTGATGCTTTTTCCTTCAATAACACTTCTGCCTTCAAGAGGATCATTTACCTGCAAATCTTCTATGCCGTAATATTTGTTATAATACTTAAAAATGAAAACAAAATATGTTGAATCCAATATAGCGAAAAGCCCCACTTGGTCATGTTCCGACATATAACTTTCAACTTCTAACATAATAGCCTGCATTTCTGCGCTTGTATCATCATTTAAACAATATGCCCTTGGAACAAAAAAAGGATAAAACGGAGTATCATTGTAAAGAGAATCGTCAATTTCATGCAAATTGATGATGGGTTCCGGTACATGCCTGCCGATATATTCGTATAACATTCTTGCAATATCTTCATCATATATAGTTCCCCATTCACCCCCCATTGGAGTCCAAGTTTGACGATGATCTTCATACACATTATTGAACTGAGGTTCCCAGTTAACCCATTTACCATTTATTTTTACGGAATTCCACGCATGGCGTCCAATTTCAAACATACTCCCGCCTGACATCCCAGACCTTACGCGGCAGGGCAGTCCGGCCTTATAACAATTTTGATAAAACTGCACGGAAAAATTACTGCAATCATAGTCTTCTGTCCAGTCTCTTAGAAAAACGCTGGTACCGACAGCCTGATAATCCGCCAAAGAATAACGCGGCTCATCGGCAAGATTATTACATGATACAATAAAAACAAAACCTGTAATCAAAAAACAAATTAAACTTAAAATATGTTTTCTTTTCATTTAGCCTCACTTATATAAAACGATTAGGCTACTGGTGCGGATTCCCGCTCCATCCAATTAAGGCTTCTCCCGACAGCTTTGTGCCATCCCGCAATGAGTTTGTCCCGTTTGGCGTGTTCCATCCGCGGAGTAAAAACGGTTTCGCTTTTCCAATGGTTCTTTATTTCATCAAGATTACGGTATATCCCAACCGCAAGGCCGGCAAGGCACGCGGCGCCCAAAGCTGTCGTTTCCCGAACCAGGGGACAGAGAATTGAGCTTTCCATCACATCGGCCTGAAACTGCATGAGGAATGTATCCCGGCTGGCGCCGCCGTCAACTTTCAGTTCGGCAATACGGGTTCCGGTATCTTTTTCCATTGCCCGGACTAAATCCAAACTTTGATAAGCGATGGATTCTTCCGCGGCGCGGATAATATGTTCCCGCTTTGTTCCGCGGGTAATTCCCACTATGCAGCCGCGGGCATACATGTCCCAATAAGGGGAGCCGAGGCCGGTAAAAGCGGGAACGAGGTACACTCCGCCGGTATCTTCTACTTTCCGGGCATAGTACCCGGAATCGCCGGAATCTGAAATAAAGCGGAGTTCGTCCCGGAGCCACTGAATTACGGCGCCCCCGATAAACACGCTTCCTTCAAGTGCGTACTGGACCTTCTCATTTATGCTTGCGGCGATAGTCGTGACTAATCCGTTTTTGCTTTTACATGCCTCATTCCCGGTATTCATCAAAAGAAAGCAGCCGGTACCGTAAGTATTTTTTGCCTCGCCCTTTTCAAAACAGGACTGACCAAAAAGAGCTGCCTGCTGATCTCCCGCGGCCCCGGCTATCGGGATGTTTTTTCCCTGAATATTCGCGTAACCGTAAATATGACTGGACGGCATTACTTGAGGAAGCATGTTTCTTGGAATATCCAGAACTTTTAAGAGCGTATCATCCCAATCAAGTTTTTTTATATCGTACAGCATGGTCCGGCTTGCGTTGGTAAAATCCGTAACATGCGCCTCACCGTTGGTTAATTTCCAGATGAGCCAGGTATCGACCGTGCCGAAAAGAATCTCTCCCCTTGCGGCTTTTTCCCGCGCGCCTTTAACATGGTCCAATATCCATTTAATTTTTGTAGCCGAAAAATAAGCGTCGGGAACGAGGCCGGTTGTTTCCCTGATATGATCATCAAGCCCCTGCTTGATAAGGTCATCCACAATGCCGGAAGTTCTTCTGCACTGCCACACGACGGCATTATAGATTGGTTTTCCCGTGGCCTTTTCCCAGAGAATGGTCGTTTCACGCTGATTGGTAATCCCGATAGCTTGTATGTCATCAACAGAAATATCGTTCTTCGCGATAACTTCCGCCATCACGCCGTACTGCGAAGAAAAAATCTCCATCGGATCATGTTCGACCCAGCCTTCTTCCGGATAGATTTGCGCAAACTCCCGCTGGGCAAGGCCGATAATATTTTGCTCTTTGTCAAAAACAATTGCCCTGGAACTCGTGGTTCCCTGATCAAGCGCTAAAATATATGATCCCATGTTCTGCTCTAAAATGTATAAGTTAAGGCCGCGGCCACACGATAGAATGCCAAACGCATCGGGTTTGAATCATTAATGTGCCGGTTTCGATAATATAATTTCAAATCATCTTCCTTTCCTTCGTCATAGTTTCTTCTTGTCCGGAACTGTGTGATGAGGGAAGCGCTCAGATGATCGGTAATGGTAAACATCATGGCGGCGGAAAAAGTCCAGCGGGCTAAATTATCGCCCCATTGACTGCCGTTCGGCGTATCATACAAATAAAGATCGGCTTCTGTAAGAAGCGCAATCGTGTTCAGGAAGATGGGCATCTGATAGCCGAGCAGAAAATTGCCGTAATAGTTAAAGCCGTTTTGATTTTCTCCGGCATCATGCTGAAAAATCCATGATTCTCCGGCTTTTGCCCTGGAATAACCCTTATAGTTAATTTCATGATACGTTTGGATAACGACATGATTCCAATCGCCGGGAAAGAGGGCGGCCATATCCATTTGAAGCGTGGCTCCCGCCTGCGCTCTCCAATGAACGCCGTCAAAAGGGCTCCCGCTGCTTTCTTCATTTCCGCCGGCATCGGCGCGGTTAATGCCGATCCCTTTTATCTCCATGCCGAATAATTCAATATTCCAACCGGAACCAATTTTGCCGCCGGCAGAAAACTGAAAAAAGGCTATCGGCGTCCATGCGGCATTAACAATAGCATTCAGAGAAATAGGAGTTAACTCCGCGGATAAATCTAAATTGATATTGTTCCCCGATGTTAAAGGACTTTCGCCTTGAAGGAACGGAAAGCGGAAACTCTTGGTATACGTCAACTGCGCTTCCGGTAAAGTGGTAATCTGCAAAACAAGGCTGTCGGAAGAGGTGACCCCGTTTTCTTGTCCGGCCGCATCCTGAGCAAAAAGCGTATTCGCAGTCAACAGCAAAAACGCAAATAATACTATCTTTTTCATGTATACATCCCCCATTATTCATCGATTTCTATACATCAACGATGCAAATGATCAATTGTTTTTCTGTAAATCATTATAACCTAATCAACGGCAAATTGACAGCGTTTAGCCCTCCGTCAGGAAGTACTTTAAGTCAGCGGCGCCGTTTTTTCTGATGCCGATTTTCTTCCTCTCGTCCTGCGTTTTTGGCGGCCTTTTACATCTTGTTCCTGGGACGCCGCCGGCCTTGGTCTTTTTAGAACAATGTCATGATCACGGAAAATGTGCCGGATAGCCCGCTCAAGCTGTACTTTGGGAGGATTGATAGGAGAAACAAAATCACGGGCAAGAGCATAAGCATTTTTGGACGTTTCACTCGATGCGGATGACCAATCGATTACCGTATCCAGAAAATCTTTAATCAGAGAAATAACAGGACTGCCCGGAAGCGATTTCGTTTCTTGAATAATTTCCGGAGTCAGAACGAATCCCTCGATATACTTTTTCTTGAAGCCCGCATTGGCCTTCATCATTTTTGACGCGTTCGGCTGGAGATAGATATACAATCCTAAGTTTTCAAGACATTCCACAAGATGCGAAGATTGGGGAGAATTGATAATCTTAAACATTTCTTCGGTTAATCTTGAATCGGAAATACCCTCCAAAAGAGAAGCGTCTTTTTTGATCTGCCGTTTGAGTTTATGGGGAAGTTTAAATCCAGTGAGCGCGGCATATTTTACGGCCCGTATCATCCTCACAGGATCGTCCTCAAAAATCACCGGAAGAGATATGATCGGCCGGATGCGGCGGTCTTTTAAATCCTTCATGCCGTTAACATAATCAATAACAATCTGCTCGATAGGATCATAAAAAAAAGCGTTAAGGGAAAAATCCCGCCGCCGGACATCTTCTTCGATAGTCCCGAAAGTATTTCCGGCGGTCCCGTCAGCAAGAGATCGAAACGTAGAAACCTCAAAGATTTTTTCCCCGTAAAATACATGAACCAGCTTGAAGCGGCGGCCGATCTGCCTGGAATTGCCGCGGAACAGTTTTCTGATTCTCTGCGGGGTAGCATCGGTAACCAGATCAAAATCCTTGGGAGTTTTCCCCAACATAAGGTCACGGACGGCGCCGCCTACAATGTAGGCATCATAATTGGCATCTTTTAGTTTTCTGATAATATGGATTGCATCTATATCAACATCGTTGATATTAATCCGGTGCTCGTTTTGAGTATATATAACAGCTTTTTTAACGGGCTTTCCATTTTTTGAAGTTGAATAACGAATACGCAAAAAAACCTGCCTTAATGGGGAGTACTAAAAACCTTGGTTAAGTTTTCGGATAACCCGCTAGAAAGATGTTTTTCCAGCCACTTCAACAAGCTGCCGATAACTTCATCCCGGTTTGTTTCATTTAACATTTCATGCCGGCCGTCGGGATAGAGCGTAAACTCAATATCCTTCATTCCCATATTTTTGAACGCACCGATTAAAGCGGTAGGCCCCTCCCCCATTTCGCCGACCGGGTCCGCGGAACCGCAGAAAACATAAACCGGCAAATTCAACGGAATCTTTTTCATAGATTCCGCTTTATAAATCGTATTGAGGGCTCCGGTAAGATCGCGGTAAAATCCCGAACTGCATATATTGCCGCAAAGGGGATCATCGATATAAGCATCCACTTGTTTTTCGTCCCGGGAAAGCCAGTCACAAGGAGTCCGGTTCGGTTTGAAAGGCCGGTTATACTGGCCATCTGCCAAAGCATAAAGCAGCGGCGATTTCTTTCTGCTGCCTTTTAAGGCTGCAATCAAGTTTGCCAGCATCGATCCCGCAGCTATGATGAAGCCCCCCTTTCCTTTCGTCCCGGAAAGTACACATCCCGCAAGCTGTTTGCCGTAATTTTCCATATAGGCATGAGAAAGAAATGACCCCCAAGAATGCCCCAAAAGAAAAAGCGGCAAAGCAGGATGCTCTTTTTTCATAGCATCAAAAACCGCGTCAATATCCGCTGTTACTTTTTCAAAACCGTTTTTATCAGCGCAATGGCCTAACTGTCCGCCGGCGGCCGGACTATTCACGGTTAAGTCGGCGGTAAAGCCATGTCCCCGCTGATCCGCCGCCCACACTTCAATGCCGCATCCGGTGAGTTTCCGGGCCGTCCATTCATAACGAGCGGAATGCTCGGCCATACCGTGAACAATCTGCAAAACTGCCCTGGGGGCGGCCTCTGGGACCCACCGCCTGACAAAGAGCTTCGTCCCGTCTTTGCATTCCAACCACTGTGTTAAAGAATCCATATAATTATTCTACATCCTATACCATTATTCGTGCAATCATGTTATAGTTGAAAATTGATGAGTTTAGGCGAAATTTTTACAGCTCCGGTCGAAAATATTGTCTCCGGCGGGTCCGGTTTGCTTCATCATGAGGGCCGGCCGGTTTTTATCGCGGGGACCGCTCCCGGCGATAGAGTAACAGGCCGGATCAGCGAAGAAAAGAAAAGCTGGGCAAGAGCGGAACTGCTCAGCTTGGAAGAAGCGTCATCCTGCAGGACAGAGGCCCTATGTCCTCTGTACGGTATGTGCGGCGGCTGTAATTTCCAGCATATTCAGTATGAAACCCAGCTTGAAATAAAAGCCGGCATTTTACGGCAAGCCTTCAGCCGGATTGGAAAAATCGGCAGTATTCCGGAAATCGTTGTTTGTCCCTCCGAGCCTTTTGCATACCGCAACCGGATGCAGTTTCACCGCGTGGAAAAAATCAAAAAAGGAAGCCCTTCTGTTGGTTTGAAGATGAGAGAAAGCGCTTCGATTATTCCCGTAGAAGATTGTCCCATTGCCGACCCTGGAATCCGTGAAGTTTTAAAAACACGCGGCTTGAAAGCGCCTGTCTCAAAGGACCGGTTTACCGTTTATTCCCGAAACGGGATTTTCCTTTCCGAAGGCGCAGAGACGGAACAGACGGTTTTGGATTTTTGCGGCAAAAAAATACACATGGATGTGAAAGTTTTTTTTCAAAGCAACGGAAAGGTTCTTGAAACATTGATTCATGATCTTATCAGCATAGTAAAAGATGTTCCGTCAAAAGGTCTTCTCGGCGATTTTTACTGCGGAGTCGGAACTTTTTCCGTTTTTTTACAGGACTATTTTGCGAAGATCGGTCTGCTTGAAGAAAACAAACAAGCCATAGTTTTGGCGCAAAAAAATCTTGCCCGGCATGATGCCGAATACTATGCTTTAACCGATGATCAATGGGTGCTGTCTGCGGGGAAAAAATCACTTTCTTACGATGCCGTTATTATCGATCCGCCAAGGCAGGGCCTTTCTCCTTCGATGAGGAAATGGATATGTGAAAAAGGACCGCCTCTCCTGCTGTATGTTTCCTGCGATCCGTCTTCTCTTGCGAGGGACAGTCACGATCTTACCGGTCCGGGCGGCTATGTTTTAAAACATGTAAAACTCTACGATTTTTATCCTCAAACAGCCCACATAGAAAGTCTTGCGGTTTTTGTCAAAGGTGAAACATCACCCGGTGAATCTTCACCAGGAGATGTATATTCGTGAAAATCTTCCCGGTAAGAAAAACCGTAATCGCTTTAATATTGATTGTTAGTCTTTATATTCCAGGATATTCCCAGGAAAGAATTGCCGAACCGGTATGGAGAGCAGCCCTTAGGGGAATGATGATAGGAAATCCTGTTTCCCAGGTTGAATCCGTGGCTCTTGTTTTGGACAGCGGAAACCTTTGCTGTTACTCGATACAGGGAAACCTCCTTTGGAGCTATTATGCCGGCGGAAGACTGGGCCCCTTCATTACCCGTTCCAGAGAAGGAACAAGTTATATCTGCCGAACAAACGGAATGCTCATCGCGGTCAATCGTTCGGGCAGAGAACTTTGGAGAAAGAATCTCGGTGCGGCTCTCTTCGCACCGGTAATAACCGGCTGGGACGGAAGGATTTTTGTCCCCACTGAAAAAAGATTGTCATGCTACACCGCCGCAGGGTATCTTTTGTGGTCTCAATCATTTGGCGCACCGGTAATACTGGGTCCTGTAAAAGACTTGCAAGGCGGCGTGATCCTGGGACTTGAGGGCGGAACGATCCTGCACATTAATCACTTTGGAGAAACCCGCAGTTTTGAGCCGGCTGAGAAGCCTGTTCTCGTGGTTCCGGTACTATCCCGCCTTGCAAACGAAGAAAACGGAGATACTTCTTCTCAAGACCGATTGATGCTCATTGCAGCCGGTCAAAGCGGAAATCTGAATGTTTTAGGAGACGATGCCGAAGATGTTTCCCTGCCTTCTCTGCCCGGAACGCCTTTACATGCCGTCAGCAGAAACGGAAACATCGCTTTTACGCTTCAAAATAACCGCATTATTCTCATGTCATACGAGGATAAAACTATTCTGTGGGGAGGAGAAAGCCAGAATCTAACAGCATCAGCGCCGGATTCCGTGAACATGCTGTACGATGAGCGGGGAATTTATGTTGTATCGCAAAACGGAGCGTCGGGGTTTACGGAAGACGGGCGCCGGCTTTGGATTATCAATATTCGGGGGTCCGCGGCGATGCCGTCCTTTAGCGATGAAGGGCTCTTATATTCGGGCGGCGCGGATTGGATTTTATATGCCTACCGTTTAGAGGAACGGGTCTTGGGAATCAAACAATCCGTCTACGGACCCGCCCCCGAAGGTTTTTACGGACTCGGAAATCCCGGCCCGTCTTCCTGGAGCGGGTACTACTTCAGAAACGATGAGGCGGAAATACGGCGGGAATTAAGAATGATTGAAGAAAGAATTCTGTCAGGCAGAATAGGCGTCAACGAAGCGGAGTACACGGCTTATCTTATGGAAACAGCATCCGGCGCAATATCGGATTCCAGGCTGTCGGCTTTTGCCGTGATTCATACAGCACACAGAGTCAAAGCCTTGCAGCTTCTCTCTTTTATCGGTTCCAGGGAAACCATCCCGTTTTTGGTAAGCATCTTTAACCGCGATCCTGACCCGTCGGTTCAGGCGGCAGCGGCATCCGCCATAGGCAAAATCGGAGTTGATCCCGAAGGAACCGCGCTCAAAGCCTTTAACATGAAAATTTACTCTCCGGCCGTCCAAAGAAACGAACAGGTTCTCACTGCTGTTGCCGAAGCCGCCGCGTCGCTTTGCCGTTTTTCGGGACCGCCTTTAAGCGAGGACGGAATCAAATTGCTTGTTCTTTTAGCGGATAATGCTATGCCGCGTTTGGCTAGAAAGCAGGCAGAGAAAGAACTGAAAATTTTGCGGTGATTGTTGAGCTTTTTGCACTTGGGCAGTATGCGCAAAAAACGTAATATAACAAAACTGATCAGAGAGGAACTATATGATAAAACCGATTCTTGCTGTTACGATGGGCGATCCTGCTGGTATAGGTCCGGAAATTTCGCTGAAGGCATTGACGCATAAGAAAGTATATGAAAACGCGGTGCCAATCATCATCGGTGACGCAGCGTCGCTTGAAAAAACAAAAAAAATACTGGCACTGGACGGATTTGTTTTATCGCCCGTTGCGTCGCCGAATCAAGCGAAGGGCGGTTATGGGCAAATCGAATATATCGATCTCGGTCTTTTAAAGCCGGACAGCTGGAAGCTGGGTGAGGTTTCAAAGGAAGCAGGTGAAGCGGCGTTTCGTTATGTGGAGACAGGAATACAGCTGGCCTTGAAGGGAGAAGTTGACGCGGTCGTGACGGCACCGATCAATAAAGAGGCGATACAGCTTGCCGGACACCATTTTCCGGGACACACCGAGATTTTTTCGCATTACTGCGGCATCAATGACTATGCGATGATTCTTGTGTCGGGAAATCTCCGCGTCATCCACGTTACAACGCACATGTCGATGCGTAACGTGTGCGACGCCATTACATATGAGCGGGTACTCGCCGCTATACGCCTCGCGAAACAGGCGGCGGACAGCATGGGTGCTAAGGGGGCCATCGCTGTCGCGGGATTTAATCCGCACAGTTCGGAAAACGGCCTGTTCGGCGATGAGGAAGAGCGCGCCATTATTCCCGCGATTGCGGCGGCGCGCCGGGAAGGAATCGAGGCCGAAGGTCCTATTCCGGCGGATACCGTTTTCGTCAAAGCGCTGGCGGGGAAATATGCCGTCGTTGTCGCGATGTATCATGACCAGGGGCATATTCCGGTTAAACTTGCCGGATTCCATGTCGATGAAAAGACAGGGCGCTTTACCGATGTCGGCGGCATCAACTGTACCGTCGGATTGCCGATTATCCGCACATCGGTAGATCACGGAACGGCGTTTGATATTGCAGGCCTTGGCATCGCCAACGAGCAAAGTATGCTTGACGCAATCGAGATGGCCGCAATGATGGCGCGCAAAAATGCGTGCAAAAATGTGCGCAAGAATGCGTGCAAAAAGGTAAAAGAACCATGCCGAAACTCATAGTTGCCGCCGATGATCTTACCGGAGCGCTCGACACCGGCGTCCAGTTTGCGAAACACGGGATCGAAACCCGAGTATTTCCCGACGGTAAGCTGGATATTTCCCTGCTTGGCGGGGCGGAAGTTGCGGTTGTCAATACGGCGAGCCGTCATATTCCCGCGAACGAAGCATACCGCATCGTCTTTGATTTGGCGGGTGCCGCGCGGAAACATGGCTTTGATTTTTTTTACAAAAAAACCGATTCGGCGCTGCGCGGAAACATCGGCGCGGAACTTTCGGCACTGCGTGACGCGTTAAAAGAGCCGGTCGCGTTTGTTCCTGCCTATCCGCAGATGGGGCGGACAACGACGAATGGGATACATTACATTAACGGCCTTCCGGTTGCCGAAACGTCTTTTGGCAGAGACCCTTTTACGCCGCTTGCGTCGTCAGCAGTTGGGGAAATCCTTCTGCAAAGCGGAGCAAAAGAACAGACGGGAATCGAGATATTCGACGCGGAATCGGATGGCAAGCTCTCGCAGATAGCAAGAGCGTTAAAACAAAGTGAAAAAAAGATATTTGCGGGATGCGCAGGATTCGCGGCGTTTCTTCCGGAAATAATCGGTTTTCGCCGAAAGAAAATCGTTTTTGAAAGCAGTACTTCAGGGCTGATTGTCGTAACCGGCAGCGTCAATCCTGTTACGCTTGAGCAGGTCGAATACGCGGAGCAGTCGAGCTTCTCATCTCTCGCCGTTCCCAAAGGGATAAAAATTGCTCACGAAGGAAAAGCTGCCGCCGAACGGAAAGCCTTTCTTGAAGAAGCGGCAGCTGCATTTAACGAAAAGGGATGTCTGATTATTACGTCAGTCGCGGCGGGCGGCAAAGATTTTGTAAAAGAAGGAAAGGACAGCCTGCACAAAGTTATTGCCTGTAATATTGGCGGCATCGCGGCGGCGCTGATGAAACAGCTAGACGCCGCGTTCTTTCTGATCGGCGGAGATGTTTTGCTCGAATGTATCGGGCAGTTAAAGCCGGACAGCTTACAGCCGCTTTCGGAGCCGATTCCGGGCGTTGTGTTTGTGAAGCTGCAAAAGGGGCCGCGCGCAATCGATTTATACACAAAATCGGGCGGATTCGGCAGCCGCGACTATATTTTGAAATTGGAAGGAATCAGAAAAAGCAAGGAAAAGCGCAATGAAACCGAGTGAACCGATGCTGCAAAGCAAATTCATTTACAAGAGCGCCTATCACCGCGCCGATAACATTGACTCCCATCAATGTTACCGAGGAAGCTGTTCCAAGGTCTTCCATATTTGCATCAAAGCCCTTGGAAGATGAAAACATCCCTTCCATTTTCCGCCTTTAAAGGGAAACAGCGCCGTTCCCTGCCTATTCAGATAACCAAACCATTCAGGATATTCAGTATCCTTGAAATGTTTCCAGGTATAATCGTGGAGCTTCATAAACCACCGGGACAGCTCTTCGTTTCCGGTGTACAAATACCCTTTGGCGCAGGCAATAAGGCTTTCTAAATGAACCCACCAAAGTTTCTGATCCCATTCAAGCTGGAGCGGATACTTTCCCTTAATGTCAAGGAAATAATACATTCCCGAAAATTCCTTGTCCCAGCCCTTTTCCAAAGCTTCAAGGGTAACGTTCACGGCCCAGTTGATCAGCTCTGTGTCGCCGAAACGTTTCCCCGCGTCCATAAGAAACCACATAGCCTCAATGGTATGCCCCGGAGAGATGGTCCTGCCTTCAAAACAGTCCGCGAAAGATCCGTCGGGCGCGACATGTTCCAGAATACAGCCAAGTTCTTTCTTGTAATAATCGCTTCTGATTTCCCGCACCAGATCCTTTATCAAATGATCAACATATTCTTTCCCAAGAACAGATTCCGTTTCCATGGCAAGATTACACAGTATCATAGGCAGGGCAAAACTCTTGAGAGGCCGGGTTGAAGGAACTTGTTTATCATATTTCCCCTTGGGATTTTTCCGGCGCTCCAAAATTGCCTCAAAAATCTTCTTTGCCGATTCTCCGTAACCGGAGCCCGGCTGAACAAGTTCCAATGCCCCAAAACCCATCGCGCAAAAACAATCGGAGAAAACATTGTAGGGCTGAACCAGGGGCCTTCCATCCCTCGTCAAACCGAAATAATGCGCGCCGGAAGCATCCGTCCCAAACCGCTGAATAAACCGCGCGCCGTGCAGCGCCATATCAAGCCATTCGGGGCGCTGTTCCAATTGCCGGTAAAACGCTGCAAAAGCCCAGACTTCCCTGCCCTGGAGCCACATCCACTTGTCGGTATCGTAAACAGACCCGTCCCGGTCCAGACTCGTAAGATAACCTCCGTATTTCTCATCTTTGGAATGATTCATCCAAAAAGGAATGACATTATGTAACAATTCATCCCTGTACATCGCCGCAAGCTCTCGCATTTTTCCCTCTTTTTGGTATAACGTTTACCTATATTTTTACACGAATAAGTATTTGTTCACATTGTACGGGAATATTTAGCAAAGTATCAAGTAAAAGACAAGCTCTTTCACAAAACTGGTTTTGCGGGAATCCGCCGTGTAATTTTTGCGGGAAACCCGGTTCTCTCTGGTAAATACCGCCTATTCTATGATATACTTGCAATGCCTATGCAGTATTATACGATACAGGTGAAAACCAGAGCGGAGCAGACATTTATTAAGCGTTTTAAGGCCGTCTACCCGGACTGTGCCGTAGGCATTCATTTTTTCCAGCGTTCTCTCAACATAAGAAAAAACGGGATCGTCAAGCCGCTTCTTTCGCCCATATTTCCAGGATACCTTTTTATCGAGGTTGATGAAGATGACTCCATTGATACATACCATTGGCAGTTCCGAAGGACTGAAGGTTTTTACCGTTTTTTAGAATCAAATCAGCATATTGTACCGCTTTTGGGAAGAGACCTGGAAACGGTGCTTCATTTCTTGAAAAAAACCGGCCCTGTAGCCGGAATTTCCATCGTTCATTTTGATGAAAATTCCCGAATTATCGTTGATGAAGGTCCCTTAAAAGGACTGGAGGGGAACATCATAAAAGTCGATAAAAGAAAAGGGAGGGCAAAGATAAAACTGGACATGTATGGGAATTCATTCGCCATCGATTTGGCGTTTGAAACGATAAAGAAAGTTTAGTTTTATCACAAAAAATATGGCAGCGACAAAACATACCCGTCTTTATATTATCGGCGCCGGTTTCGCCGGGCAGACTCTGGCAAAAGAAATAAAAACCAAGGCGATTTTCGGCGAACTTGCGGCTTTTCTCGACGACGATCCTGAAAAAATCGGCAAAAAGATTGAAGGGGCGCCCGTTTTAGGCCCAATCAAAGACGCGGCAAACCTTTTACGGATGAATCCCGCGGATGAAGCGATTATCGCCATACCAAGCGCGTCTCAGGAATATCTTACGGAACTGTACAAGATCGTAAAAGACGCGGGATTCGCGAACATCCGTATTCTGCCCGGCATTTCCCAGATCATCGAAGGAGACGCCCATCTTATTCAAACCCGTTCGATTGATCCACAGGATTTGCTGGGACGAACGCCGGTCGCGGTGAACCTCAAGGAAAGCCTTGCGTATCTTCGGGGAAAACGGGTGCTCGTTACAGGAGCGGGCGGTTCTATCGGCAGTGAATTATGCAGGCAGCTTCTTTCCGGAGGAGCGGAACGGCTCTACCTTTTCGGACACGGCGAGAATTCAATTTATCAAATTGACCGGGAACTGCGTCTCTTGCAGGAAGAAGGAATCGGTGAAAAAGCGGTTATTGTCCCGATTATCGGGGATGTAAAAGATGATAATTACATGGATTATATTATCGGCAGGCTCAAGGCGGATGTGATTTTCCATACGGCGGCGTACAAGCACGTTCCTATGACTGAAGAAAACCCGGTAGCGGCTATCGATAATAATGTTTTCGGGACTTATAATCTTATCACGGCGGCTCAAAAGTACGGGGCAAAGCGTTTTGTGCTTGTCACGACCGATAAAGCCGTGGAGCCGGTATCGCTGTACGGCGTATCGAAATATCTATGTGAACAACTGACTTTGAACGCGGCCCAGTCGCAGTCGAACATAGAAAATGTTATGGCGGTCCGTTTCGGTAATGTTCTTGGTTCCCGCGGCTCCATCATGCCGATTCTGCAAAAACAAATTGAGAAGGGCGGCCCCGTAACGATAACGCACCCTGAAATGCGGCGCTGGTTCATGACCATTCCGGAAGCCTGTTCGCTTGTACTCAAAGCCGGAGGCGTAGGTGAAAACGGGAATCTGTATTTGCTGGATATGGGAGAACCGCTTTTAATCCGCGACATGGCGGAACAGATGATCCGTTTTTACGGTTTTGAACCCGGGGAAGACATCAAAATTGAATATATCGGCCTTCGTAAAGGTGAAAGACTGGATGAAGACCTTTGGGCGGCGGATGAAACTCCAAAGGAAACGCCCTACCCTAAAATTTTGAAGATCGAAAAAAAAGAATCGCCGCGTTTAGATATGGATGCACTTTTACAGGAGTTAAAACCCATCTGCCGTTTTGATAAAAACATGAACGGACAATACCGGGATGTATCATTGCTCCGAAACGTATTGAAGAAAGCGGTTCCAAGCCTTATTATTTCAAAAGAAAGTTATGGATATTGATACCGTTCCCTTTGCCCTTCCCTTTTTAGGTGAAGAAGAAGAAGCCGGAGTTCTCTCCGTGCTGCGTTCCGGCTGGCTTACGACAGGAAAGGAAGCTCTGGAGTTTGAACAAGAGTTTGCCGCTTTTTTGCAGTCCCAGGCCCCCGCCAATAAAAAGCCTCTTTCCGCTTTGGCAGTCAATTCAGCTACAAGCGGCCTTCATTTGGCCCTAGAAGCCGTTGGTACAAGCCCTGGTGATATTGTGCTTGTTCCCTCGTATACGTTTACATCCACCGCGGAAGTGGTCCGTTATTTAGGCGCGGAAGTTGTATTCGTGGATGTAAAGCCCGGAACCTTTTTGATAGACCCTTCGGCTTTAGAAAAAACCTTGGAAAGACTGATACAAGGCCTTCCCGCGTATCCCGCTCGAAACGGAAAGGGAGACGGCTTTGGCCCGGCAGGAAAACCCCGGGCTTTTATTCCCGTTCATTTCGGCGGACTCGTCTGCGATATGGACGCTCTATCGGCGATTGCCGAAAAGTATCATATCAGCGTTATTGAAGACGCGGCTCATGCCTTTCCTTCAATCCTTGATAACGGGACGGCTGGAGGATGTATCGGCGACATCGGAGTTTTTTCGTTTTACGCTACAAAAACCATCACCACAGGCGAAGGCGGGATGATCGTAACGGCAGACCCGGATCTGGCAAAACGAATGTCTATCATGCGTTCGCATGGAATTGACCGGAATGTCTGGAACCGTTATACCGATACCAAGGCATCGTGGTATTACGAAGTCGTGGAGCCCGGATTCAAGTATAACATGCCGGATGTACTTGCGGCGGTCGGAAGAGCGCAGCTGAGGCGCGCTATGGCGCTGCTTGCCATGAGACGCGAAATAGCAAAACAATACGATGAAGCGTTCACGCGCGATGACCGCTTTCTGCTTCCTCCAAGAGGCGGCGGGAGCTCCTGGCACATCTACCCCCTGCGGATAAAACCGGAACGCTTTTCCATTACGCGGGATGAGTTAATCAATCAACTGAAAGAAAGGGGCGTTCATGTTTCGGTGCATTTTATTCCGCTTCATACCATGCCTTATTACCGGGACCGCTATAGTTTAATGCCGGAAGATTTTAAGGAAAGCCTTGCCGCTTACAAAGCGGAAATATCCCTTCCGATCTGGCCCGGCATGACGGAAAGCCACATATCCAGGGTTATCGAAAGCGTTTTGAACATTGCCGGCAAAGCCGCGGAACACAGAGGAACACACAGTGAATAATTCTGATCCGCGTTTGTTTGTTGACGATTTTTACCCTGAGGGATTTTATCATGTTATAACAATCCGCTCGCCTGTTTCCGGCGGGAGGCTTCTCCGCGTTGAAACGCCCAAAATGCCCGCGGCTTACACGCTTATCACTGCTTCCGATATTCCGGGAACGAACAGATTGGAATATTTGCCGGTGCCGGTTTTAGCGGATGAAAAGATTTCCTACATCGGGGAGCCTGTCGCGCTGCTTGCGGGGCCCGATATTTCCAAATTGACGGAATACGCGGAAGCAGTCACCGTTCATGTTGCCGATGCAGGCATTATCCCCGATACAAATGCAAGCATTATCCCTGATACAAATGCAGGCATCGTTCAAACGGAAGAAACTCAAGATTCCGATAAAGACAGCCCCGGAGGAACAAGCCGCCGCATTGAAAAAGGCACCTTGAAAAATGTGTTAAAAAAGCCCAACACCATCATTGAAGGAACCTATAAAACCGGCATTCAGGAACATTGGTATTCAGATCCTCATGGGGCGGCGGCCTTTTATGAAAATGAGACATTGATCGTTTTCACATCCACGCAATGGCCTTTCCATGTCAAACGTTCGATAGCATCCCTTATCAATATAAAACCGGAATTCGTTGCCGTAAGACCGGCCTGGACCGGAATCCACCTGGACGGAAAACTATGGTATCCTTCGCTTGTCGCTTGTCACGCGGCATTGGCCGCCTCTATTGTGAATAAAGCGGTAAAACTCAGCCTGACGCGGGATGAAGATTTTCTCTATTCGCCAAAAAGGAACGCCGGCGAAGTTGTTATAAAAAGCGCACTTAATAAAAAGGGTGAACTTGTAGGAAATAGTATACAGATTAAGAATTTCGCGGGTTCTTGTGAAATATTCGGAGAGGAAACGCTCGACAGGTTCTGTCTGGGAAGTTTGGGATCGTACATACTGGAACCGGTAGAAATTGACGCGAAAACGGTTTTGGAACCTATTCCTCCCCAGGGACCTTTTGCCGGTTTCGGTTTGTCCCAAGGTTTTTTTGCCATAGAACGGCATGTCTCCCAAATTGCCGATACGCTCAATATTGACCCTTTGGAATGGAGGCAGCGCAATATTCTGCTGAAAAATAATAATACGCCGATGGAGATTCCCATAAAGGAACATATTGCCTTCGATCATCTTTTAGAAACGGCGGCTTCTATGAGCGACTACCACAGGAAGTGGGCATCCTATGAGCTGTTACGGAAACACCGCAGGCAGCATCCCGGCGAGGAAAAACATGAACCGTTCCGGGGAATAGGCGTATCGCTTGCGTATCAGGGAAGCGGTTTTATCAATCTTCCTCCGGAGAAAAACTTTACGTCGGTGGAACTCACTCTGGATAAAGACAGTATTCTTGAAATAAGAACATCGATGGTTTCAACCAACAATGATTGTACATCATTGTGGAAAAATACTGCCGCCGAGATTTTATCGCTTGCCCCCGCTTCCGTCAAAGTAACCTTGAATAACACGGAACTGGTTCCCGATTCCGGCCCGTCATCGTTATCGAGAAATATTACCGTTCTTACAAAACTGATTGAACGCTCCTGTCTGGCAATAAGAAAGCAGCGCTTTCGGGACCCTCTTCCTATTACGGTAAAAAAAGTGTATACACCGCTCAAGACCAAAGGATGGAACAATAAGCTGATTGATCAAAACGCTTTGAATCATCTTAGCTGGGCGGCGGCAGTCGTTGAAGTTGAGATCGATCCCATTGAATATATTCCAAAAGTCAGGGGAATATGGACTGCCGTTGACGGCGGGAAAATTCTGTCTGAACAGAGGGCGAAACTTTCTTTAAAAACCGCGGTTATTCAGGCTTTGGGATGGGCGGCATGGGAAGAGCTGTCTTATAAAGACGGCAGACTTCCGCCGGACAGTTCATCCTGCTATGCTATACCGACAGTCAGAGACGTTCCTCCTATCGCGATAGATTTTCTTTGGAACGATTCGGTTATTCCCAGAGGCATTGGGGAACTGCCTTTTAACACCATTCCGGCGGCTTACGCGCAGGCGCTGACACAGGCGGCTGATTGTCCTTTTAATACGCTGCCTGTTACTGCCGAACGTGTGTGGCAGGCCCTCTCATCCAAGGAGAAGAAGGAAGAAGAATCATGACGATAGGATTTATCCTTAACGGAGAAGACGTAAAGGTACAGACGGAAGCTCATTTCCGTTTAATCGATATTCTGAGAAACAAATTTAATCTTCTGGAAGCAAAATCCGGCTGTCTCTGCGGAAGATGCGGATGCTGTTCGGTTATATTTAACGGAAAAGTAAAGCCGGCTTGCTCAATCCCCGCTTTTCATGTCAGAAACAGCGAGATTATCACCCTGGAAGGATTTATCCAGACCGATGAATACCAGGACATTATGAAAGGATTCACCCAGGCAAACGTTGAAACCTGCGGATATTGCGACGCGGCAAAAATTTTCGCGATAGAGGCATTCCTCGACATTATTCCGAAACCGGAAAGGGCAGACGCGGCAGGGGCATTTGACGGTGTTCTTTGCCGCTGTACGGAACCATCAAGTTTAATTGATGCCTTATTATTTACTGCGGATATTCGGCAGCGGAGGCGCTATGGACGCGGCGCATAACACAGTTCGGAATCAGATTTTTCTATCGTCAACCTTGGCGGAACTTTTTTCTTCCTGGGCAAGAAATCCCGGCGCGGTTCTCTACGCGGGAGGGACCGGCATTGTCTTGGGCACGGCATCGAAACTCGCGGAATTTCCCGGTCCCATTCTTTCCCTGGAAAAAATCCACGAACTCCACAAGATAACCCGGACTGAACGCTACCTGGAAATAGGTTCCATGGTCAGACTCAATGATCTTATCAGAATAGGAAAGATTGTTCCGGAAATCCTTCGGAATACCATCATGCAAATTGCAAATCCCCCTGTCAGAAACCTTGCGACCATTGGCGGCAATATCTGTTACGCGAAGGAAAAATTGGATACCCATGCGCCTTTAGCGGCATTAGACGCCATGTACGAACTGCGAAGCGCGGTATCCAGCCGATGGATAGCCGCTTCCCGTTTCGATACAAAAGACGATCCTCTGTCCGCTTTGGACAAACAGGAACTGCTCACAAGAATCAGGATTCCCTTTGAAAGCTGGGATTACACGATCATTAAAAAATTTGAAGACAGACATTGCGGATGCGGGAGGGGAATGCTTGTCTTTATTGTCAAAGCGCAGAAAAATATCATCAGCGATGTGCGCTTTGTGTTCGCCGGAGAATCCATCATTACAAACAGAAACCTTGAGATGATTTTTTTCGGACAGCAGCTCCCCCTGGATAGAAAAACTGCGTCGCACTTTGTAGGCCTTTGGGAAAACTACCTGGCGGAACTCCCTTACCCAAACGGACTGCTTGCGGTAAAGATACTCAATTTTATCAGCTCGACCATTGAGGATTTGACAAGATAAGGCGCCGGATTACAGTTTTGCCAACACCGTTTCTATCAGCGCGTCCGCTTTATCTTTTCCGGCAAGGATTTCTATCAAGGTATGGGCCCAATTGACGGCAGTTCCTGGTCCGCGGCTTGTTACAATGTTCCCATCGATGACAACGCGGTCTTCAAGCCAGATTCCCGAAGAAACCCGTGTTTCCATGCCGGGAAAACAGGTGAATTTTTTACCGTTTAGGATTCCCAAGGGACCCAGCACGACGGCGGGAGCGGCGCAGATAGCCGAAACCAGTTTCCCCGACGACGCCATATTCTGAAGAAAATCACAAGCTATGGGAGAAGCGGCAATATTTGCGGATCCCGGCATTCCTCCGGGACACAAGACAGCGTCCCAGTTCTCTGCATGTAACTTATTTCCCAAATATAAATCATTCAGCAGCGTATCGGCGGTGACCGGAATCTTATGGGAACCGGTGACGATTTTGTCAGCACCCACGGCTGATGTAATCACATCAATTTCCGCGCGGCGAAGATAATCAACCGGAGTCAGGGCTTCCACTTCTTCAAATCCTTCGGCTAAAAACAGCAAAACCTTTTTCATTTTGTTCTTCCTTGTTCCTTGACATAATGGAATTCCTCTATCACACATTTAAGTATATGAAAAAATATGTCTTTTGGGAAGGAATGGACTGCCGAGAATATACGATTTACAAAAAAAATTACCGCCGTCATTTTTTGCTTGCCATATGAAAAAAGTCAGTTTACAATAGTTGAGTGGAGCAATTATGAAACAAGTACTTATTATTGATGAATCACCTCTTTTTCGGGAATATCTCCGAATGAAGCTTTCCGATAACGGAATTGATGTCAGCGCGGCAATAAACGGTCTGGACGGAATATCCAAAATGAGAATAAATCCTCCCGACTTGGTTATTATGGATTACAATCTTACAAAAGGCCGGCAAAGTTCTATGGATGTTCTTAAGGATAAAAAATCGAATCCTAACACATCCAATATTCCTGTTATCATTACCGCAAAAAAAATCGATCAAAAAAACATTATCGAACTGGTTCAGTATAATGTTAAAAAGGTATTTACCAAACCGATAAAAATTGACGCTCTTTTTCTTACGCTGTCTGAAATATTGGGGATTAATTTTGACGTTGATGAAACGCCCTGTATCATTGAAGCCCATGTAAACGATGATATTATCTTTATTGAAATTGCCCAGGGACTTAACCGGGATAAACTGGATCTGCTTCGTTTTAAAATTGTGGAACTGATCGAACTTTACGAAATTCAAATACCAAAAATTATTGTAATGATCAGTGATATGATGCTGGGATTTGCGGACGCTCCAAATCTTCAGAAACTTCTGGATACGGTTCTCCAGGCTTCAAGGGCGAAACACCGTTATGTCAGAATGCTGACAAAAGACAGCTTTATCAAAAAATTTGTACAAAACCAAAAGGAATACGAAGACATTGAAGTAGTTTCCAATCTGCTTTACGCTGTCGATGGACTTTTGTCGGAACTGGACCGGAAAATGGACTACATCGGTGAAAAAGCCGAAATTGTCGGCGACAAAATTCTATCCGCGGAAAAAAATCTCGAAGGCGAATCCATGCATCTCCGTTTTGACGCGGAAACCAAACGGAAAATAAAATTGGATGATATTGCCGATGCCGGCAAAAATCTGAAAATTGCAGCGGTGGATGACGATTTTGTCATTCAGGAATTAATAAAAGGTACTTTCAAAAAAATCGATGCCGATGTATCAACTTTTTCCGACGGTGCGGAATTTATCAATGCCGTTGAAACCGAAAAATTTGATCTTGTATTTCTTGACCTCATGATGCCCAATAAGGACGGGTTTGAAGTACTCAAAGAACTCAAAACGAAAGATATCCGTATGCCGGTAATTGTTCTTTCCGCCGTAACTCAGCGTGATACGGTTATTAGAGCGTTCCAAATGGGCATAAAAAGCTATCTTACGAAACCCCTCAAACCGGAAGATATTTTGGTAAAATCGATGGAAATACTAAGAACCAATTTTTAGAGGTACTCAATGTTTTCCGTCGGGAGAAATGTTAATCCTTATTACCGATTCTTTAAAGAATCGGATGTTCCCATGGTGATCACTGATGGGAACGGCGTAATTGTTACATTCAATACAGTGTTCAAAACGCTTGTAACAACATTTGCCGTTCAGCCGGGTGAGATTAAGAATTCCCTTTTCCAGGATATTTTGGCGTTTAATGAAAAACAGCTGTTTCCTCTTGTTATTTTCCAGCTGCTTGAAGGCTCGATGAAAAAATCGTCTTTTGTTACATCTTTTCAAAGCCGCAGTACGGTTGTTCATTGGCTGAAAATCCAGGCATGGCTGATTGAAAAACGGCAAGGTGCGGAAGACGCGGAAGGCCCCTTTATCGGTTTTGTCCTGGAGGATTTGACAAAAGAGAGGAATAAAGAAGAACAGCTCCTTGCCGAAAGAGAAATTGCTCAACGGGCAATTGAAGAAAAAAGCCAATTTCTGGCAAACATGAGCCATGAAATACGGACGCCGATTCAAACAATTATCGGGATGGCCGAGCTGCTCCAAGACACAAGGCTGGACAGGGAACAGGCGGAATATGCCAAGCAGGTGAAGTTTTCCGCGGATGTTCTCTTGTATCTCATTAATGACATTCTTGATTATTCAAAGATTGAAGCCGGAAAAATGATTTTGGAAGAAACCGATTTTGATCTTGAACAATCTATTGAACAGGCCGTAGAAATGATTTCTATGGAGGCTCACAAGAAAGGTCTCGAACTGATTTTAGATTTGCCGCAGGATATTCACCTTATGATTGTCGGAGACCCGTATAAGTTCAGACAAATCGTAATCAATTTGGTAAAAAACGCGGTAAAATTTACAAGGGAAGGAAGCGTTACTATTTCAGCACTTCTCACAGAACACAACGGCGGCAAGTTTTTGAAAGTCGCTATAGCGGATACCGGAATAGGCATTCCGAAAGATCTGCAAAACAAATTGTTTACAACATTCTTTCAGGGCGATCCGTCAAATACCAGGCGTTTCGGGGGGACGGGACTCGGTTTATCTATTTCTAAAAATCTTGTCGGTCTTATGAACGGGACCATAGAAATGCATTCAAACAAAAGCGGTTCCGGTACAGAACGAGGTTCTGGCACAGAACGAGGTTCCGTTTTCAGTTTTACGATTCCTATAAAGATATCGGGGAAAAATCATTTTAAACCGGAAATTATCTCTCAGAAAGATGATTATGTTCTCGTGGTGGACGACAACATTGAAACTAACAACATTATCGCATCCTACTTGCGTGATTTAGGCTACAAAAACACCTGTCAGGCGGAATCAGGAGAGGAAGCTCTGAAAATGATGAAGAAAAATGCTGCTTCGGGAAAAGCCTTTTCTTTCTGCCTTATTGATATGGTGATGCCGCACATGGACGGCTGGCGGCTGGCATCGGAAATAAAAAATAATGAAGCCATCAATTCTTCACACCTGATTCTTATGGTGCCCCACGGTCTTTTAGGCGCCGAAGCAAAAATGACCCTTCTCAAATGGTTTTACGGTTATGTCAATAAGCCGATTGAACGGCACAGCCTAAAAGAAATCGTAGACATCATGAATGATGAATCTATTACGGAACTTGAACCGGTAGAGGGTGAAGAAGCAAAGCCGGCTGCTCAAAAAGAATCAAGCGTCTATTCCAAAACTTACAAAAGTAAAAAACCACTCATTATGATTGTTGAAGATCATCAGGTAAATCAAAAATTATTTTCGCTCATTATGGATAAAATCGGTTATCCTTCTTTGTTAGCGGACGACGGACAGGACGCTCTCGAAAAAGCCGATATGAACAAACTGGCATTGATTTTCATGGATATTCAAATGCCCAGGATGAACGGTTATGAAGCCGCCCAAAAACTTCGGAGCATGGGATTCGCCATTCCGATTATTGCGGTCACCGCAAGCGCTCTTTCCGGAGAAAGGGAACGGTGCATGGAAGTGGGATTTAATGATATTCTCGTAAAACCTTTTAAAGCTGCCGACATAGAAAAAGTGCTGAATCAATGGATTGATATCGGCACGGAAACCCTGGAAGAAACGCAGAAAAAACAGGCAGCCTCCGATTCCGCAAAAAATGAAGAGATACCGGTAACAAATCAGGCCGCCGGAAATCAAGCGGTTTTTGATTTAGACGATGCTCTGGATACCTTTATGGGAGATAAGGATGCCGTTATATCTTTGATAGAAAAGTTTATAGAAAAATCTTCGGAACAGATGAGCTCAATAGAGAAAAATATTAATCAAAAAGATTTTGAAACCGGAAGACGAAACGCCCACACAATAAAAGGAAGCGCCTTAACTCTTTCCGCCAAAGAATTGGGAGGAGCTGCTTCCGAACTCGAAATGGCTTTCAAAGATAAAGACATGGAAAACATCCGGCGTTTGTATCCTCTGCTGAGGGAATCTTTGGACAATTTCAAAAAAGAGACACAATCGAGGCTGTTGTAAAACTCAATCCTATACATCATGAAGAAGACCATTACGAAGAGGGGAACAACTTCTACAAGACCGACAACGAGATGGTCGTTAATAAAGCCCTGTCCGGTTTCAGTCCATTTCCTTCATCTATATACCTAAGGCGATCTTCTCTCTTACAAGGTCACCTACTACTTGTGAAGGAGTTTTATGTTCATGCTCTGAGATTGTCAATATATAGCTAGCGCTTACATCATCAAGGAACTGCTGCCAATCGCATCATTTTTCATTTGCTAATCCTCCTGATAAGATAATATTTCTGCGTGTTTTTGCTATATCTAAATCCTGGATTGTCAGCCGGTAACAAGGACAAACAGCTAATAAAGCTCATCAAAACAAGCATTCTAACTTTATTTCAGGAAACAAAGCATGTATCTTTTTTATAATCGCCAGTGTTGGATTAGACCTTTTCTCCAATCGTTGATAGCTATATACGTTTTTCATTCCCAATATTTCCGCCGCCTGTTTCTGGGTCATGTCAGCATTCGACCTATAATACCGTAACAAAACCGCCAAAGCTATTTCAGGCTCAACAGCCGCTTTAATCAAATTCTTTTTTGAATTTAAAGTCTCATCCGGCAAAGGAAAAACAACCTTTGTATCTTTCGGTTCTTCCAAATATAAATTTAATGATTCTTCACAGGAAGCATATAATTCTTCAAGCGTATCCGCCTGAGTAACACAGCCTTCTAATTCACAACATTCGGCCCAATAGCCATTAGGTTCCTTATGTGATGTAAAATGATAAGTCATTTTGACAGCTCCTCACCTTTAAGCCTTTTTAACAATGATTGCTCTAAACCTTTCTTCAACTCTTTATGCATTGGAATTATTTCCCTTTGCTCATCTTTCCCAACCTTTACATGAGAACCTTTTTGAGACATTACTTTCCATCCGGCTTTTTGATACAGTCTTAGCATTTGTTCACCACTAAGAGGCATAATATACAATACCAAATATATTTGGTATTGTCAAGAAAAAGATTAATGGAGAAAATAATTTCTCTTTGAGAAAGAAGCAGCCGATTGAGGTGAATATCTAACAGCCCGAACTTCGAGTTTTGGAAAAAGTAGCAAAAACGCTCAACCTTTTGTATAGTTGATTTACCACAAAAAACATACAGAAAGGAAGAGCGTTATGAACGAAACAATGTTGATAACACTATATTGCATTATTGATGATTTTATCAATGCATTGGC
>DBDH01000099.1:6565-6944 GCA_002293455.1 Treponema sp. UBA937 | reverse complement strand
TTCTCAAGGCGACGAATCAATCATTTCCTTTTACCATGGTATTGGTGCAGTATTTGTTGAAATTGAACCGAAAGATGAATCATGATGGATTATATTTCATGGATGCAACCGCGTTAAGCGTCTGTACCAATGGAAACATATCGAGTCATCGAGTAACAAAGGGATATGCTTCACGAGGGAAGACCACAAAAGGCTGGTTTTATGGTTTTAAACTGCATGGAGTGTGTGACGCGCAGGGAAATCTGCTGAATATTTGCTTTACCACAGGAAACAAACATGATTCGAGCCA
Organism: Treponema sp. UBA937; assembly: GCA_002293455.1. Classification (GTDB taxonomy): domain Bacteria; phylum Spirochaetota; class Spirochaetia; order Treponematales; family Breznakiellaceae; genus UBA937. The sequence continues at coordinate 6,655 of DBDH01000099.1, read as the reverse complement.
AACCGAAACGCTTACTCATGAACTCAATGGATTATTTGTGGCGGATGCCGGCTATCTGTTGAAAGAAGAAGTATTCGTACGTTTGTTTGA
>DBDH01000099.1:2550-6364 GCA_002293455.1 Treponema sp. UBA937 | reverse complement strand
ATGTTACATGAAAACTCGAATTTCGGGCTAAAAGAATATTTTAACTACTTCCAACACTCACAGAAGGTCGTAATCCAAACCCAAGAGATGAAAGTACCTTCAAGATAGTTTCAAAGGAAGGGTTTCCGTCAAGGGAGAGGGATTTATATAAACTTTCTCGACCAAGACCTGAACTATCGGCGACTTTTGTCATACCTCGTGCGCGCGCGACATCACCGATAGCGGCAACAATTAACTCGCTGTCTCCGGTTTCAAAAATATCTTCCAGATAAGCAGTTATTTGCTCCTCTGTTTCAAGATATTCTTCCGGTTTCCAAACTGTTGTTTTTACTGGTTTCATAATAGCCTTAATCTCCTTAGTTTGCCGGAATTAACTCCAGGCATATCAATCTCATTTATCTATTTGCGTTATAATCAATTTTCGCTAAAGATTCTTTTTCATCCTCTTTGCTTCTTCTATATTTTTACTTTGCGTAGATTTATCACCGCCGCAAAGAAGAATCACAATTTCATTATTGACAATAGTGAAGTAAACCCGAAAGCCCGGACCGTAATCAATCTTGAGTTCAGATATGCCATCACCTAAATTTCTACAATCACCGAAAAGCCCATGAGAGATGCGGCGAATACGAGCATTGATAATTGCTTGTGTTTTTTTATCATTGATATTTTTTATCCAAACTCGAAAGTATTCGGTCTCTCGTACTTCCATAATCTAAATGTATCCCACAGGATACAAATTGTCAAGAAGATTATCGATCGATACACAGAGAAAATAAAAGTTACCGTTGGGAAAATTTGGCGGTTTGTGTTGTTTAAAACAAAAAGCGGTACCATCCAGATACCGCTTTCACAAGGAGTGCACGAAAATAAAGTGACAGCATGATCGACCCATACATACCAAAACTATTGGACATATGCAATGCCTGTCGGGATCAATTCTGTTTACCTTATCATAAAGAAACTAATCTTCAGATATTTCGGTCAACGAATTCGACATCTGAAAAACATTCTCCATATGGCATAAAAGTTGCTGAATAATTGTCTACACGTTCCAAATATTCTGAATGTTTGCCAAAATCTTTGCGTTTTTGAAAGAATTTCACAATCTGATCTAACTTTCTCAAATTAGTCACAATGTTTGATGAAAGCGAATTATTGTATTTCCTCAAAATAATATGGATTTTCGCCATAGAACTTTGCATTACCGAAACAAAACGTGTTATTGCTTTGCTCGATTCAGTAGAACCAATATTCAATAAAGATTGAATTATTTGGTTGAAATACTGTGAACATTCATCATATTCGCCTTTTGTAAGAAAAAGACGAAAATCCTTTTTCAAACTTACGGATATAATCCTCGCTTCATCAATTCTTCCGGTGATCTTAATTTTCATAGAACACTCCTTGCTTGTATATTATGAAGACAAAAGCCCTCACATTTACAAATAACAAGGTAATAAAAATATACTTTAAACCTTCTGAGTTGTCAAATTTTTATTGCTATTTTCAAACACAAAAAAAGCCCCCAACACGGCCGTCAGCCATATCGGGAGCCTCATCGTCAACCGGCAAAGCCTATTCGCTTTGCTCATTGCTACCAGTTAATTGCTAATTGTCAATTACCCCGCAATCATCATAAAGAAGACCATCACGAAGAGGGCAACAACTTCTACAAGACCGACAACGAGAAGGTCGTTGGCAAAGCCCTGTCCGGTTTCCGCGTAGGAATCGGAGGCGGCGGCGCCGCACTTGCCCTGATAGAAGGCGGACATTCCCATGGCGAGACCCGCAAATATGCCGACGCCTAATTTTCCGGCGCCGTCAAGACCGCCTGTTCTCATGATATTCATAAGAATTAAGCCGTAAATAGTCTGGGTCAGAGGCGCGCCGGCAAAGGCAATCAAGGTAAAGGGGGCAGGCTTATTCTGAACGAAACATTTCTTCCATGCTCCAATGGCTGCCTGACCGGCAGTACCAATGCCAAGAGCTGAACCAAGCGCTGCAAAACCAAGACAAGCAGCAAGTCCAATTGTTCCAATATCCATATCAATCTCCTATGTTAGCCGCGTGAGCGGCGAAGTAAATCGAACGACACCGTGTAACGGCGGCGAAATCTCCTATATAGATTTTATTCTTTAGTTCCTTTGCTTTTAAGGGCAAAGGGCGTATATGTATGTCCGGACCATTCCATTCCGAGATGCCCGGCATATTCCAATAAATTTAATCGAACCCCGTGAACAATCACCGAAAGCGCGTTCATGGCAAGATTCAATCCATGTCCAACCAAAAGAATGATAACTCCCCCGATAATTCTGGCGGGCCCCGCGGGCAGTCCCATCGCCATATTGTTAAAACTGCTCGCGATAGATGCTCCCGCCAAACCAACGGCAAACAAGCGGATATAACTGATGATATCAGAAAAGCTTGATATCGCGTTGAGGAAAGTCGTCAAGAAATTGGCAAAACTTTTGAGGATATTCTTAAAGAAATTCCCCCCGGTTTGATTTTCAAAGATAAAGAAGGCCGCCAATCCTCCGCCGATCATATAAAGCGCAAAGGAAGGAATCGTAAACTGAGGGCCCAATATCAAAAACAGAACCACAAAGTAGAGCCCCGCCATCATACAAAGCCATCCCAGTTGAGAAAACATCGTCAGTTTTGGGAATTCCCTGATGATATTCTTGATATGAGCAAGCCCCATCTGCAAAATCGCTATGATAAAGCACAAGTATTTCACATTCTGCTGTACCAAATCCGTGGCTTCTTTTTCAGATAAAAGAGGATTCGGGAAGAACGGAGGGATGATCAGCTTTTGCATGAAATTCGGCAGAACATCGATGGGAATACCGAACCAGGCGCCGGTTATCGCTCCCCAAACTAAAGTACACGATGATAAAAGAAGCAGGAGAATGTAGACATCGCCGACCTTTCCGGTTTTCTTTTTCGACCGGACAGCCAAAACAATGCCCGTAATCAGCAAAAGCGAACCGTAGCCGGCATCGCCGAATATCATGGCAAAAAAGACCGAAAAGAAAATAAGATACGACAAGCTGATATCATATTCCCTGTAGCCGGGAACCGTTCCAAGCAAATTAAACAGAGGCTGAATAATCCGCGCAAACTTGCCGTTCTTCGTAAGCGTCGGGGGATTATCATTTTCGGCGGGATCATCAATCATGACGGCCCAGCCGTTTTCCGCGGCTCCCCGCTTGACAACGCCCGCCAAATCTTCCGGCACAAATCCGTGAATCCAGGAAACGGTCAATTCCGATGGAACTTCTTCCAACACTTCCATGTTCACTTTGGCGGTTTCAAACTCAATGTCGGTATTCAGCTTTTCCAGTTCCGCGTCGATTTTTGGCGCCGACTTTGACAATTGAAGCAGACGGCGTTCAATGCCCGCTATATCGTCACGGTGTTCCGCGATACTTTTGTTAAAACCGCTGATGGATTTTTGAGGAAGCGCGACGGGTATTTCACCCGGAACAGTACAATTGACGGCGGCGCAGAGCACCATCGTTTTAAGACGCGAAATAAGCAGCAGCTTTACATCTTCCGGCAAAGAATTGTAGGTCTTCACCGGCAGTTCATACAAAGTAAGATTCAAGCCGTGTTCCGCTAAATACTGTAAATCTTCGGGATTGAAATCGCCCCAAGCCTCAAGACGGCTTAGTTCCCTGGAATCGGCAGTAATTTCTTCCTGATGAAGTTTCAGCTCATCCTCGCAGGCGAGAATCTGTTTTACAAGATCGGTTTCGGCTTCCCGGTTCAATCCTTCGGTGGAATAAATAATTCCTTTGACAGGAGGGAG
>DBDH01000099.1:0-2523 GCA_002293455.1 Treponema sp. UBA937 | reverse complement strand
ATCTTGGCTTTTCTATCCAGAAGAGCGTTGAGCTTATCCGACGAAGCGCTTCCTGTTTCAAGATGAACGACGCCGAGTTCACGGAGTTTTTTTAAGGATTCTTCCCGGTACTGGTCCATGACCACCAGGGATACCTTTTTCATGGGTACAATCATTGGGCAGCCTTCTCCATACCTCGTTTTGCTATTTTACCCCGGACAACCGCGGCAGTCTGCTGATCGCCAAGGTAAACCTGTATCTTTTTAATGTTGGACTTGGTTTCAGGAATCTTGACTTTTTCAAACAGGTTTACCCGCTGAGTCGTAGTCCGAAGTTCCTTATCCAGTCTGGCACGCTGTTCTTCCAACACCTGAGCTTCCAAGTCCAAAAGAAGAACTTTTTTCATCCTTTCGGCAGCCGTATCGAGCCAAAGCGGTGTTCTCAGTAAATCATATTCGGCTATCGTAAAATCGGCGCCTTTAAAAACGGGAATCGCCACACCGGCAATGTTTCCTTCATCGGTTCTGATCTCATCGATAGTAAGAATATCGGGGGTAAAAATACCGGTTTCGCCGAAGACCCCAATCCATGACTTAAAACTTTTATCCACCGCTTCCTTTTCCTGCAAAAGCTCCTTTATCCTCGTTTCAATGACGCGGATTTCAGCCTGGAGCTGCTGCTTTTTCAGCATAAGAGTGGGAAGGTAACGCTGATACATCTTGAGCCCGTCTTTTTGCTTTTTGAGCTCGTTTTTGGTCAGCTTGATCTTAGCCATAACTAGTCCTTCTTAGGCCAATACTGATTCAAGAGCTCGGTGCGGAGCCCGGTTTCTTCGGGGCTGAAACAATCCGAAAGGATTTCCCAGCCCAAGTCGAGAGCCGCTTCCAGGGGAATATTCACCGAAAGGGACATCATTTCCCGTTCAAAGGTTTCACCGTATTTAAGGAGCTTTTCATCCCAGCTTGTCATGATAAAGCCCATCGACTTCTTTTCGAGGGTATCTTTAAACGCCGAATACAGTTTGATCATGCCGTCCATGAGCGCGCGGTGATCGGGCCGGGTTTTTCCGTTTACCTGCTGCTTGAGGCGGGACAAAGAACCAAAGGGCTCGATGCGTCCGTTTTTGAGGTAATACTGGCCTTCGGTGATGTAGCCCGTGTTGTCGGGAACCGGATGCGTTACGTCGTCGCCGGGCATGGTGGTTACGCCGAGGATGGTGATCGATCCTGCCGTATCAAAGTCAACGGCTTTTTCATAACGGGAAGCAAGCTGACTGTAAAGATCGCCCGGATACCCGCGGTTTGACGGAACCTGTTCCTGAATAATCGATATTTCCTTCATCGCGTCGGCAAAGTTGGTCATGTCGGTGAGAAGCACAAGAACGTCCTTTCCCTGGAGAGCAAACTGTTCCGCAACCGCGAGGGAAATATCGGGAACCATGAGGCATTCTACGATGGGATCCGCCGCGGTATGAATAAACATAACGGTACGCGACAGAGCGCCGCCTTCTTCGAGGGTTTCTTTAAACGAAAGATAATCGTCGTATTTAAGCCCCATGCCTCCGAGGATAATCATATCAACTTCAGCCTGCATGGCGATCCGCGACAAAAGTTCGTTATAGGGCTCGCCCGAAACGGAGAAAATCGGAAGCTTCTGTGATACGACGAGTGTGTTAAAGAGGTCGATCATGGGAATACCGGTACGGATCATCCGGCGGGGAATAATTCTGTTGGCGGGGTTAACCGAAGGGCCGCCTATCGGGATAAGGTTTTCCTTCAAACTGGGGCCTTTATCGCGCGGCTCGCCTGAACCGGAAAAAACCCGGCCGAGGAGATTTTCGGAAAACGATACTTCCATGGGATGCCCCAAGAAATGCACGGTGTCACCGGTGGAAATACCCCGGCCTCCGGCAAATACCTGAAGGGAAACCATGTCGTCTTCCAGACGGTTTACTTCCGCAAGCGATGTTCCAAAGGAAGTTTCTACCTGCGCAAGGTCTCCGTAGCGGACATTTTCGGCCCGGACGGTGATAACGCTTCCGGTAATTGATTCAATCTTACTATATACCTTTTTCATTTCTTCATCCTATGCCAAAAATTTTTCCGCTTGCTTATCCAATCCGGCGGATCGTTCTTTTATCGAATCGCGGATTTCCTTTTCCAAAGCGTTAAAGCGGTCGGTTTTCCATTCGCTGCCGTTAAAGTCAAGGAACTTCTGGCGGAGCCGGTTGAACCAGCTTCGGGCCTCGTTTTTGTCTTTGAACGTGAACTTTGATCCAAGAATTTCTATAAGTATGGCAAAAATATATTTCTGCCGCTCCACCGTCACCGACGCGTCAACAGGATCAAAGGAGTTCTGCTGGAAATACACGGCATCCAAAAGATCGCCTTTCAGGAAGATGATATAATCGTCGAGGCTCGTGCCTTCTTCGCCGACAACCTTCATCATCTGTTCGACTTCGCTTCCGCGGGCAAGAAAGCCATGTGCGTAATCGACCCGGTCCTGGGGCATAACGCCCTTATATTTCGACCATGAATCGAGCGG